>JAJRAT010000035.1 GCA_028682845.1 Methanothrix sp.
AGCCCAAAAAATGAAAACCAAATAAGCAAAATGAAAACAAAATAGGCAGAAGGGCGGAAAAAGGAAAAGAGACAATAAAGAAGAGAGAAGAGGCTCATGCCTCTTTGGTGAGAACCTTGACGCAGACCGGGCTCTTGGCGATGTTGCCCATCTTTGCGCCGATGAGGTACTCCAGTCCCTTCTCTGCCGCAATATCCAGAATGCGCTGCGTCACCACGCCGTCGAAGATCACGCCGTTGACGTCGCCGTTGGCTTCTTTCAGCTCTCTGGCCAAATCCCGCACGGCAACCTCTCGCAAGATGTTGCGATTCCGGTCCATCAGCCGGGCGGACAGCGTGCCGTCCAATTCATCAACGTGCTGCCTGAACCACTCTCTCTCAGGCTCGGCTTTCGGCTGGGGAGCCGGCTCAGGAGCGGGGGCCGGTGCGACTTCGACCGCTCTGACCTGCTGCACCTGCGGCCTGGCACCGGGAACGGCTCTAGGAACGACCTCGCGGGGAACGACGCGGCGCGGGGCAATGGCCTCGGCCCTCTCGGCAACGCTGCGCACGCAAAGAGGCTTCTCGCGAATGAGGCTCTTTCTCTTGGTGGTGATCTCGCGCCGTCGCTTTGGTTGGTTCTTGATCTTGTAGAGATCCAGGACCTGCTCGACGGGGATCTTCTGGCGCAGAGCCCTCACGATCTCCTTTTGGGTCATGTCCTCGACGGACTTGCCTTCCGGGGCCCTGGCCACGAAATCAATGTCGGCAACCTGAAGCAGCTCTTTGATGATCAGCTCGCCGCCGCGGTCGCCATCAGTAAAAGCGGTGACGACCTTCTTGGCGCAGAGGTCGGCGATGGTGGGAGGCACGTTGGTTCCGCCCACGGCCACGGCGTTCTTGATGCCGTACTTGAGCAGATTGAGCACATCCGCCCGGCCCTCGACAACGAGAATGGCATCCGAGTCCAGCACATTTGGTCCTGCCGGCAGGCTGTCCTTGCCGAGGTGAGTGATCTCTTCCACGCGCACGGACTGCTTGATCTCTTCCGTGATCTCCTCGGTCTCCAGGATGTTCTCGTCGAACATCTCCACCAGGATGCGCTTGGCCCTTTCGATAACGTACTTCCTCTTGGAGGCTCTGACGTCCTCGATGCGATTGACGCCAATGTGAGCTATGCACGGCCCCACCCGGTCGATGGTCTCCAATGCCGCAGCAAGAATTGCCGTCTCCACCTTGTCGAAACTGGAGGGAATGGAGATGGTGCCGCTGGACTTGCCCCCGCTGGAGGTGATCTGGACGTCAATCCGACCAAGTCTTCCAGTTTTTTGCAAATCTCGAAGATCGAGGTCGCTCCCGAGGAGACCTTCGGTCTGGCCGAAGATGGCGCCGACCACATCTGGCCGCTCCACTATCCCCTCTGCAGTTATATCCGCGTAAATTACATATTTAGTGGTATCAACATTTTGCATATAAAGACACCTCTTATTTTAAAATAGTTAGATAAAAGTCACACCCACACTCAAATAGCTAAGGCTCTCAATAACCTTTTAATTCGATTCGCGACCATTGTCGCAACTTTATGAGCCGCCACAATCCGGGCGGGCGATTGAGCAGTGAATGATGGTGAATATGAGTTCATCCAACTATCTTAGTGTCCATTTTGCTAATATTTCAATGGAGCATTAGATAGAAATGCCCACACATGAGCGTTCTAGTCCGCACTTAGCTGGCATTTCATCGCCCTATTTAAATAGGGCTTAATCATCATGTGATTCGAAGCTCAGATGCGTGCTTCTACCATTATGAAATTGCACAAAACTAGTTTAATAACTTTGTGGGTGAAGATCAGACTTGTAGGGTTGGTCAAGATATATAAAAGTTACTCCAATACTATAAATCCATCTACAGTCCTCACGACTGTCACCTCGGCCCCAGGCCCGACCGTCAGATCTTTTGGCCTTGGCGCGAGGCCGGTTTTAAACGTTTCGGGATCCAAAATCTCCAGGACGTCTGTGTCGGCGGCGACAACTGTCGCTTTTATCGCATCGGCTTTGTTCCCCAGAATCTCCACGACCTCAGCATTCTCCTCGCTGAGGCTGGACTTGCGGCCCTCCCGGAGCGATGTGATGGAGGTCATCTTGGCATCATAGCCGGTGACCTCGAAGATTGAGCCGCGGAAGGTGACGAGGTCTCCCTTTTTTAGCCTTGGGAATCTTATGAGCAGAGTAGAGCGGAAGACATCGCGGTTGTTCTTCTTTCCCACGAGCTTGCATGTCTCCAGGAACTTGCCGCCGAAGCGCTCGTAGATGGCTCTTGCCATGTGCCTGCCCAATTGGGTCGAGCCGAGGATTATGTCCAGCCCGCCTTTGACCTCTTTCATCTCCTGGATAAAGGAGAGTTGATCGCCGCCCCGGTAGCCTGCATCGGCCATAGATCTGGCGATGCTCTTACACAGATCGATCTCCTTTTGGGTCATGTCACGGGTTTTGTTTCCACGAACCTGGACGGTGGACTCAAAGTATTTCCCGGCCATGCGGCTGCAGCGGTCACAGGCCACCAGCTTGATGCGGACCGGGATATCGCAATGCTCTGCTATCTCCTGGCCTTCAAAGCTGCCGGTGATCTCGATCTCGGCCAGATAGCGAGTGGCTCCCACCTTTTTGAGATTGAGACCGATATCGGGCTTTGCGAAGTCCTTGTGAAACCACAGGGAATTTACGGCAGCCTGCGAGGCCAACTCCTCAATGCTTCGCTCATCGGGGATCTGCCACTTGCCTTTTATCTGGCGAGCGCCGCAGATCGAGCATAAAACAATCTCCACCTGATCCGGGCATTGGAACAGCTTCGTGGCATCTTGTGTACACTGTAGGCACAGCCCCTGCTCGGTGGGCTGGCCGCACTTTGGACAAATTGACTGCATCACATTCGCACCATCTGGGCGTAGAGAACCTCGCCTATGGAGAGGACGTTCTCTTTATCTACATAACCAAGCGATATGGCATGTTCAACGGCGCGACGGCCCACGAAATTGGCCATGGTTGCCCCCGCCAAGGCCACTTCGACCTCTGAGCAGGATGCCTTCTCGTCGCCGAAGAATTCCGGGCTGACCTCCATACGAAGGTGCCCTTCCGCAAAGGTCTTTCCCAGGATCTCGCAATCGCAGACCGCAATGAGGACCTCGGCACCCTGCCGGTGAGTCTTGAGATACATCTCCTCTGTTCCAGGAGTATCCATTATTTCGGAATCTGCAGCTAATTCAGACATGGCAATCATTGTAAACCGTATTCTGGTATTTCTTCGTGAATTTACGCAATTCGTTTCGAATCGTTGCTCGTTTAATAAGTTCGGCTAATAATATAATTCCGTTGGTGAGATTATGCAAGATTGGCCATTCACGGGAGCTTCAACATGCCGGGACGGGGCTCGAATACATCTCCATCCCTTCTCATACGGTCGATGATCTCTTCGGCCTTAGCTCTTTCTATGCCAAGCTCCACGGCCCTGTCAAGAACCGCATCTCTTGGGGCCGGACCCTGCTGCTCTTTGCTGATATCCCTTATGACGTCTATCACAGATTTAGTTCTATCCCTTGTGCTCTTGGTCGTGCCCGAAGCGATGATGTCCGCATCCAGGAAGCCGGTTTCCGGGTCTACGCCAACTTTTCGCAAACAACCTTCCAGGATCTTGACCACACGCTGGGCATCGCCGATCGTTACCTTCTCGCTCAAACGGAGGCGAGCGCTGGCCTCGCCCAGACGGATGAGCGCCTCCAACTGACGGGCAGTGACGGGAACAGGCTTGTTCGTGTCCTGTCCCTGCATCCTCAGGCCGACGTAGTACTTCAGGAAATACTCCTTGGCCTCATCGCTAAGCGTGGGGAAGATATTCTTGCGGGCATAGGCCACATACTTTCTCAGCAGCTCCGGATCGATGGCGGGCTTGATTACAGTCAGAGCGTTATCGATATCATCCTGGGAGATCTCCGGATTCCAGGCGATCTGGGTGGAGAGCTCGCCTGCATAGTTGCTCTTCAGGATGTGCTGGGCGATTGCGGAATCCCTTTTCGTGTCCGGGTCGTCGGTCAAGACGAAGATCAGATCGAACCTGGACATGAGTGCCGGTGTGAGGTTTATCTGCGGTGCAATGGGCTCGTACTTGTCGAAGCGGCCAAGCTTGGGGTTGGCTGCGGCCAGGAGAGAGCAGCGGGACTTCAGGGTGGCCATGACACCGGCCTTGGCTACGCTGATTGTGTTATGCAGCACAATGCCTTGAGAGATAAAGGTGTGAGTCGGCTCAACGGTAATGTCGTAAACGTAATTCGCATGGAAGTCGCCATCGTTGGGGATGACTTCGGTCTTTGCGATCATCAGATAACTGATCTCGAAAGAAGCATTTTCAGGATGGTTTTGTATCTGCGTTTTCCCATCGTTTGACGCAAACCTTGTCGCTGGTACGAGATCTCCTGCCTTGGACTGGCAGGCAGGCACGCACGCTATCCCATCTTTTGCAACATAAACCGGATGCTCAGGAGTAACGATAATTTCACTGCCATTGGAATATTTTATTTTGATAAAATGGTCCGGAGCGCGATGCCTGCTCACTCGATCTACA
>JAJRAT010000085.1 GCA_028682845.1 Methanothrix sp.
CCTGATAGTAATCCTGCACCCATTTGTCATAGGGCGGCGTCTCCAGGGGCTGAGAGGACAGGAGCAGAACCTCGGATGCCGGGCCTGATCGGATGCGCCGCACCATCTCCACAAAGTTCTCCTCGAACTCAGCCAAGTCAAGGCCGAGGACGCAGTCGTTGATGCCGAAGTTGATGGTGACCAGATCAGGCTCGTAAGAGAGGACCGACCAGTCCAGCCGGGCCAGGCCGTCCAGGGTCGTGTCTCCCGAGATGCCGGAGTTGACCAGCTCGATCTTAGCCTTAGGATACTTATTTTGCAGCATCTCCCGCCAGAAGCTGGGAAAGCCGCGCCGCACGGCAAACCCGGCGGTGATGGAGTCGCCGTAAGTCACGATGGTAACGCTCCGGCCCGCCTCCAGACTGCCGCGGGTCTTGGCCGCAAATCCCCTCTGATCCGCTCGCATGGGCAATGCAGAGATTCAGCACACTATTGGAGCTTTGCCCTTCGCCCCGACAATCGCGGCCTTCATCTCCCGAACCAGCTCCTCCAGCCGCTCGATCTCGCCTCTGGCAATCAGGTCCACACAGACCGAGCCGACGATGGCCGCATCCGCTCCGGCGCGAATGACATCAGCCGCCTGCTCCGGCGTGGAGATGCCAAAACCGACCGCCTTTGGAACATCGCCGGAGACACGGGAGATCAGGTCTCTCGTGCTCTGCAAGACATCGCTCTTCGCCCCGGTCACGCCCGTGCGAGCCACCAGGTAAAGGAAGCCGGATGTCTCATTCTCGATCATGTGGAGGCGCTCTGGCGGCGTGTTGGGAGATGCGAGGAAGATGAGATCCACACCGTACCGCCGACAGGCATCATGGAGCGGGCCTGCCTCTTCCGGCGGAAGGTCGGGCACGATCATGCCACGAATGCCGCTCTTGGCGCAATCCAGAGCGAACCTGTCCGGGCCGCGGGCGTAAACCATGTTGTAGTAGCCCATGAAGATCTTGGGAACATTCACGTCCGCTTGCGCTGCCACGTCGAAGTAGACATCGGTGTTCATTCCCGCCGCAATGGCCCGCTGAGCTGCCGCCTGGATGGTCGGCCCGTCGGCGATAGGGTCGGAGTGGGGCAGCCCCAGCTCGATGATGTCCGCCCCGGCCTTCACAAGCCGCCGAACAAGATCGGGCGTAGCATCGGGCGTCGGATCTCCGGCGCAGATGTAGACGATCAGCAGGGGCTTGTTTTGGAATGCTTCAGAGATTTTCATAGTCCATCACCGTTGCCAGATCTTTGTCTCCCCGACCTGAGATGTTTATTATCGCCATCTCTCCCAGCGCCCTGGGTTCAGAAAGCGCATAGCCCACGGCGTGAGCCGACTCCAGAGCCGGGATTATTCCCTCCAGTTTGGAGAGCGCCCGAAATCCGCGAATGGCGGTCCTGTCGTCAGCCATCTTCGGCTGCACGCGGCCCGTCTCCGCCAGGTATGCCAGCTCAGGTCCGACGCCGGGATAATCCAGGCCCGCCGCCACCGAGTAGGATTCCAGGATTTGGCCGTAAGGATCTTGCAGGATCTTGGTGAGAGCGCCGTGCAAAATGCCGTTGCTGCCGTAGCCCAAAGACGCGCCGTTGTCTGCCGTCCTGTCGGTCTTGCCGGGCCCCCTGCCCCCCGCTTCAACGGCCAGGAGGCGAACATCGTCCGTTAAGAACGGCGCAAAGATGCCCATCGCATTGCTTCCGCCGCCGACGCAGGCCACGATGCTGTCCGGCAAACAGCCTTCTGCTTCCAGGATTTGCTCCCTGGCCTCAAGGCCGATGACGCTCTGAAAGTCCCTTACCATCGTCGGATAGGGATGCGCCCCGGCGGCTGTGCCCAATAGATAGTGAGTGTGCTCGAAGCTGGCCGCCCAATCACGCATGGCCTCGTTGATGGCGTCCTTCAGGGTTCGGGAACCGGAGCGAACGGGAATTACCTCGGCACCCATCAGCTCCATGCGGTAGACGTTCATCTTCTGCCGCTCGATGTCCACCTCGCCCATGTAAACCTGCGTCTCAAACCCGAGGTTCGCGCCCACAATGGCCGTGGCCACGCCGTGCTGGCCCGCGCCCGTCTCGGCAATGAGCCGGGTCTTGCCCATTCGCTTTGCCACCAGCGCCTGACCGAGGGTGTTGTTGAGCTTGTGCGCTCCGCCGTGCACCAGATCCTCCCGCTTCAGATAGGTCTTGCACCCAAGCTCCCGGCTCAGGTTTCGGGCGTGGTAAAGGGGCGTTTTCCTTCCGGCGAAATTCCTGAGAAGGCCCGCCAGCTCATCTTTAAAATCGTCGCTACTTCGCAGGCGCTCATAGGCCTGCGCCAGTTCCATTATCGGCTGGACCAGGGTCTCGGGAACGAAGAGACCTCCGTATTTCCCGAACTTCACAGCCGCAGCATTTGCAGTATCGCACTTCAAGAGATCACCGGCTTAAATACGTAAATTTCAATCATTGATTGATGTACTAATTAATACTATGATGTATCAAAACGTACATCCCATGATATATTTAAGCCTTGTTGCGACCGCGGCTTTGCATGTAAAGTCCGTCTGCACGTAGTAAGATGTTTCACTACTTCCAGCTTAATCGCGATGAGTTCATGGACCACGACCACAAGTGCAGTAATATAGAGGCCACAAATGCGGCCATCAAGCGCAAGTTTGGAGAGACGTTGAAATCCAAGAATTCAATTGCTCAGTTAAATGAACTATTGGCAAAAACTGTAGTTTATAACCTGGCGGCTGTAATTCACGAGATGCACGAAAATGGAGTTGATCCAAAGTTCCTGCACAAAAAATTAGGAAACTCTGATTGGCCCGAGGCGACGAGACAAGGCTTGATGATGAGAATGGCTTGGAAGAATTGATAAAAGAGGATGAATAGATTCGTCATGGTGCACTAGTCTGACCGGGATCATTCCCAATCTCCGGCAATTTGCCGGACTGTTTTTCGAGTCGTTTCTCGTCTGACTTCACACGGCGTTCTAGTTTCTTGATATCCTCTTCTGGTGGGAGTTTTTCTGGCTTGATCCCTCTATGCCCAAGCATTTTGCGGACGCTCTCATTGTTCTGGACGTGTTCGTTAGTGATAGTCGGTTCCCCCTGTAGATCGTCCTGTGACACGTTGTGATTTGTCATTTCCGTAGCCAAATTCTTTGCAGCGATGGTTAGGGTGGGCAGAAAATCCGCCAAGGGACGGTTCTGGGTAATTCCGAAGCGGGCTTTCATCTCTTGGGTGGTGTACCCCCCAAACAAGGCAGCGTCGCCCTTTGACCGAATGCGTCCGAATCCAGCATCATCCACACCGCGCTCATAGATGTTTCGCGAGAGTGTCCTTTCTGATTCCCTCAGGCGATCTCTGGCATCAAGGCGGGCTTGGTGGCGCATCCATTCTTCTATCAACTCTTGCTTCCGGGTTTGAAGGGCGAAGTAGCATTGGGCAAATGCAATAGGTTCTTTAGAGGGGTCGCCGTTTTGGGCAATCAGATAGCAAGCATAGCGGGTGAGCATGAAATCTTCGATTTCCCTCTGTCCACCCTTGCCATGAGTGATCAATTTGTTGAAAGCAACAAAATGATCTCCGCTATCGAATTTTGCTGTCTCGCATGACTCGACGGCCCGCGAGATGGTTGTAAGAAAGTTCCTCCACTCGGCATATCCTAACGGCTTCTGCAAATCCCTAGCATACCAGAATTCAGTGCCATCTTCTAATTTTTGAGCTAACGAATCAAATTGACTCTGCATTTGCTGAACAAGTTCACTATTCATCGCACTACAAATTGCAATGAAGATATAAACTCCTTTTGAGGTGTAATAGCCTTATTATTGCATGCAAAGTCTCTCGTCTGACCTCGAAGTCGGGCAGAGATAAAACATTCTCAACAAAGTTTACAAGATCAATTCACCAAAACAAAGCATTTTTTATCAAATTAATGATATTAGTACTGTCTGCACGTAAAATCGGGTCAAAAGAGCACTTTACGCGCAAAGCCTCCGACCGCACCTCAACCGTCTCGTTGCAGCAATCCCATTTACAGCAATTCTTTCAATCCAGGTTGGGAGGCAGCTCGCCGGTGAGGCTCTCGATCCTCTGCTCGGCGCTCTCCAGCCGGGCCTGACAGAGCCGGACCAGCTTCGTTCCCTTCTCGTAGAGGTCCAGGCTCTCTTCCAGGCTCTTCTTGCCGTCCTCCAACTCCTCCACAATCCGCTCCAGGTCGTCCAGCGCCTCTTCCAGCCCTATCTCCATTTCGCTCAACGTGAGTCCTCCGCATCGCTATTGCATTCCAGCACTTTCGCCAAAATTCTGCCTTTGGCCAGGATAACTTCCACTACCTCGCCGGGACGGACATCTTCCGCATTCAAGACCAAGCCCCTGGGCGATCGGGCGATGGCATAGCCCCGCAAAAGAGTTGCTCTGGGACCGACAGCCGCCAGGCGGCCCTGCGCCAGCTCCAGGCGTCTCCAAGATTCAGTCAGCTTCTCCTTTTGGGCATCGCCCAGCCTTTCGCTCAGCCAGTCCAGGCGCTGGCGCATCTCTGATGCCAGAGCGTACATCTTCTGGGCGGAGAAGGACC
>JAJRAT010000129.1 GCA_028682845.1 Methanothrix sp.
AATGGGGTGGAGATAGAATTTTACTGAGTGTCGCTGAGAAAGACCAAGCTATATTGGAGGGATGCATAAAGAATTTCTCGGCTTTCTTAATAAATATACCACACTCGGAATTTATAGTTTTAGCTAAATATATAATAGCCATGGCTGACCGAATGAAACCTGAACGAGATTATATTCTAAGGAAACTTGAAGAGTCAATGCTTTATGCCAACTTTCCTGGAAAGTGCGAGTACTTGGGTAATAGCTATTGATAAGCAATGATTTCGTCCAGGTGCTTAGTCACGTCTAAGCTTCTGCCATGCTGCATAACGCTAAATAATCTCAGAAAGTTACGTGACAAGATCCACGTGAAAAGACGCGAAAAACTATATATCAACGCGACATTAATACTTTAATAGGCCGTCATAAGCAGAATCGATATCAGTAAAAAGGTTTTATGCGGGGGACGGGAGTCGAACCCGCGAACACCTTCGTGACAGGGTCCTAAGCCCTGCGCCTTTAACCACTTGGCAACCCCCGCTTGTGTTCGTTCTATTCGTTTCTATTTTTCGCTCTGGCCCATCAGCCAGGCCATGACGGCTTTGCTGGTGTGCATCCGGTTCTCCGCTTCGTCGAAGACCGCGCTTTGCGGCCCGTCCATCACCTCATCCGTGATCTCCTGGCCGCGGTGAGCGGGCAGGCAGTGCAGGGCGATGGCGTCCTCAGCGGCCTGGCGGAGCAGATTCGCATTCACCTGGTACTTTCCGAAGACCCGGAGGCGCTCCGCCTCCTGTGCTTCATCTCCCATGGAGACCCAGGTGTCCGTTACCAGGACGTCGGCATCCCTGGCCGCTTCGGCAGGCTCGGCAACGACCTTGGGCCGGCCTCCCAGCTTCTTCGCCTCTTCTAATATTTGGGCCTTTGGCTGGTAGCCTTGCGGCGAGGCGACGGTGATCTCCATGCCCAGAATTGCCGAAGCCAGAATCAGAGAGTTGCAGACGTTGTTCCCGTCGCCGATCCAGCCCAGCCGCAAGCCTTCCAATTTAGGGAAGCGCTGGCGCATGGTCTGCAGGTCGGCCAGGATCTGCAGCGGGTGCTCCCAGTCGGATAGAGCGTTGACCACCGGCACACTTGCGTGCCCGGCCAACTGGACCACGGTTTTATGCGAGAAGACGCGGGCGGTGATGCCGTGCACGTAGCGCGAGAGAACGCGCGCCGTGTCTGCGACGGTCTCCCCGCGACCCAGTTGCAGCTCATTGGCGGACAGGTACAGCGCGTGGCAGCCCAGCTCCGATGCCGCCACCTCCAGGGAGACGCGCGTGCGGGTGGACGGCTTCTCAAAGATCATGGCCAGGCTCTTGCCCTGCAGCGGCTCGCCGTGATGGCCGCGCCGGACTCGGAAGGCTTCGGCGCTGTCGAGCAGACGGATGATGTCCTCTTTGGAGAGATCGGCGATTGAGATGAGATTCATTTTATCCTCTGGCTTTTTTCGGTTTTATTCTGGTTGCTTCAGATATCCTTCAAGGTTCCTTTGGCTACCTTTGCCCGTCGGTTCCTTCAGGCTCGCATCCTCTGCAAGATCTCAGATATTTGGGTGACGCTCTCCTCCGTGGGAGAAAGGGTTGCCGTGATGCCCGCCCAGGGCTTTTCTCCGGCGCAGTAGTCCTCCGCCAGCAGTTGGTTGGACCAGGGGCTGGCGGTCATCCAGACAAGTCCCGGATGCGGATCGTCGCCTGAGGTCCTGGCAGCCACAACCACGCTGCCCACATCGTTCTTAACCATAACCTTCTGGCCATCCTTCCAGCCGAGCTTGGCCATGTCCTGCTTGTCCAGCAGCACCTGGGCGGCGAGAGTGCGAAACTCGTCCGCGAACTTGCTCTTCTTTCCCGCCTCGTCCTGGAAGATGTCGCGGAAGGTTACAATCGCAACTGTGCTCTCAACTGTGCTCTCCATTTTAAATCGCCTCCATAATTCTTGCCAGTATCTGCTCGTCCGAGAGCAGGTCGGGTTTGCCCGGCTTGATGAGGGGCTCGAAAGCTATCTTCACCCCATCCATGCGCAGAGCCGTGCCGCCAGCTTCCAGGCCCGACATGGCGGAGGGAATGACAACCTTGGCCGCATCTGTGGTCAGGGATCGATGGGGATCGATAGCGATCAGTGGCACATTTGCCCTGGTCAGAGCGCGAGCCGTAGCCAGGGGAAGCTCCGCCAGCGGATCGGAGCCGACGGCGAGGACCGCGTCGCAGCTCTTCGCCGCGGCGGCAAGCCTCTGCTCGGGCCCGTGCGCGGGTGCACCGCCCCGCAAAGAGACGCCGTTTATGAATCCGGTCTGCTCTCGCATGAGCTGGTAGTAGCCGCGCGTGTTGCAGTGCTCAGGCATGGGCAGAACCTTGAACTTGGTGATCTCGTTCAGCTTGGCCACCAACTTCTCGAATAAATCCATCTTGCCTTGCAGAGCAAGCAGCATTCCGGGGCCGGGGAAGATCACGCCATACTCGGTCTTGCGCAGCAGAGTGCCAAGCTCGATCATGCGCTTCTTGTCCCCGACTTTGGGGATCTTTCCGTCCAGCACGGCCAGGACAGCTTCCGCAAACTCGGCATCGCCGCCCGGCGGCTGGCGGAAGTAGTAGTTGCTGCACAGCGTTGCGGTTGCCGACTTTCTCACATCCACGGTGACGCAAATGCGCTCTTCCTCGTAGCTCTTCTGCCTTTTCTCGCCGCGCGGATAGTAGGAGAAGCGGGAGAGATGTCGCGGGTGGCTGTTGGACGGGTCCGACCCCCAGAATACGGATGTGTCGGCAAAGTTGCGAACATCGTCCAGAGTGCAGGTGGGGATCTTTCCGTCCATGATCCGCTCCATCAAATCTTCCTGACAGGTGGGCGAGGTGTCGCATATCGTCGCGCCGAGCTTCCTGGCCAGGAGAATTCCCGCCGCCTGGGCTTCCATTGTCATGTTGGACCAGCCGCAGAGCAGGGGATTTTTGGAATTCTTTAAAATCTCCACCGCCTTGCTGACGGCAGCGTCCAGCGCGACCTCTTTTCCGTCGATCATGGGCTTTGTGCGATCGGTCTTGAGGGCCTGGTAGTGTCCGTTGCCCTTGCGGCAGAGGTTCTTGACGGCGGTGATGTTGCCGTCTTTTATCGTTGCTTCAATATCTTCGCAGAGAAGTGAGCAGCCTGTGCATATCGCCATTTAATCCACCATCCCGGTCTTGCCTAAACGAACTCTATCGCCTTGCTCGGACAGGTCGCGGTGCAGGCATTGCACAGGATCTTGTTCGGCCCGAAGCGCCGGCATTCCTTGAGATTGTTGCATTTTACCACGCCGTCTTCCACCCGCAAGATGACCTTCTCGCCCTGCGGCCCCAGCCCCACGGCGCATCTTGTCGGCTCCGCGGCCACATTGACGGGGCAGGCTACGACGCAGTTCCCGCAGCCGAAGCACTTCTCGGGATGAATGATCAGGCCGGTCTCCGAGGCGTTCTCCAGGGGCGCCATCACTTCCCTCAGCTTCTTGAGCTTGGCCTCGTACTTCTTCTCCTCGATGAGGGGCAAACATTCATCCACCTTCTTTTCTCTGCCCAGAAGGCCGACGGCAAATGCCATGCAGGTGGGAAGCCCGCACTTCTTGCAGTTGGTCTTAGGCAGCAACATGTAAAGTTCCATGGCGCTGACCATAACCTGATACCTCATTTTAGGAAAGATGCACGTGCTTATTGGGCCGGATTATATTTATGACCTGCGCAAACCTTTTCATAGTTCTTAAACTAGATAGGATACTGCAATGCCGTTCAGGAATCCCCTCGCCCTCTTGGGTCTCTTGAGTATCATCCCTCTGATTATTATCTACCTCATTCGCCCGAAGCCGAAAGAGATCGTTTTCTCTTCCACCATGTTTTTGCGGGAAGGAGAGGCGGAGCGCTCTGCCGTCCTGAGCCGCCTGATCTACGATCCGCTCTTCTGGGTGCAGCTACTGGTCCTCTGCTCGCTCTCCGTGGCCGCAGCCGGGCCGTACACTACGGATGTCGGAACGGCCAGCAGCCATCTGGTAGTGGTCCTGGACGGCTCGGCCAGCATGGACGCAAGCATCGCTGCGGCTAAGTCTCTCATCGATCCGTTCCTGGATCGCTATCAAAAGGTAAGTATCATCCTGGCGGAGAGCGTTCCCGTCACGGTTCTGCAGGGCGGCAGCAGCGCGGAAGCGAGGGACGCCCTGGCCGGCCTGAAGAGCAAAGCCGTCTCTTCTGACCTTTCCAGCAGCATGATTCTGGCCAGCAACCTGCTCGGCTCGGACGGCGGCAATATCCTGGTGGCATCCGATTTCATAAGCTGGACGGGCGACGATCCGCAAGCTACGCGAAAGGTCCTGCAAGCGGACGGAAAGATCGGCATCGTCTTCGCCGATTCGCGCCAGGGTGGAGACAATGTTGCCCTGGTGGACGGCTGGGACGTGCCGGGACCGGGATATGTCAACCACACTGCGCAGGTGCATAACTTCGGACCTGCAAGATCTGT
>JAJRAT010000038.1 GCA_028682845.1 Methanothrix sp.
GCCGTTCTGCATCAGGCTTGGGTCGTCCTTGACGGTTACAAGCTCCGAGCCGATCTTTTGCCCCAGCTTTCCTTCCAGACAGGAATCGCCGGCCAGGATGATGTCTCCCTCGGTGGCATGGCCGACGGCTTCATGCACAAATACTCCGGCCAGCTCCTGATCAAGAACTACTGGATAAGTGCCGCCTTTGGGCGTCTGTGCATCCAGAAGCGCGACCGCTGTTTTTCCTACTTCTCGTGCCAGGACCACCGGATCTTCCCGGTCGAATAATTCCAGGCCGCCGACACCCGATCTGCCGACGCCGTCGGTCTGGTAGATGCCGCCCTGTTGTGCAACTGCACTTATGAAGAAGCCCATGCGGCACATCTTGGATTCCAGATCCAGGCCCTCGGAAGAGCAATAGCTGGTTGTAAGATCCATCTCGGAATAAACCGCCTGGGTTGAAGTGACGCCTTCTACCTTAGCCGCGTCCTCGATCTCCCGCAAAAGAGCAACCTTTTCTTCCAGGGAGAGATCCCTTGGGTCTTTCTTGACCGGCACCTGCACGCTTCTTCCGGCAGGGGCCTCGGCAAGCTGCAGATTTTCCCGGCGGTCGATCTTTCTGGCGATGCGTTTGGCCAGGTCGATCTCCTTGGTCAGACCATTAACGATATCAGTAGTAACAAAACCCCAGGCACCACCGGCCAGGGCGCGAACTGCTGCGCCCTGGAATGGTGTCTCGGCAATCTCTTCCAGTTTGCCGTTGTCCAATACGATTCTGGTTCTGCTGCCTCTCAGGATGCGCGTGTCGTAGAATTCCGACATTGTCTTCACCATAATGTGCATCGGGCAGATCAAATGCTTCTGCTGGGAGTGGGAATGCTCTCCGGCAGGCTGATTCCTATCTTCGCATCAGTGGCGAATCTCTTGAGCTTCTCAATCAATCGGGTCCTCTGGCCGCCCATGGCGTATTCGAAGACCTCGCCGATGGTCGAGACGGGTATGATCTCGATCTTGCCCCGGATGGACTCGTCAATCAGCACGTCTCCCATGTTCGCCTTGGGAATGAGCACCGTTTTGATGCCCGCCGCAGCCGCAGCCTCGATCTTCTGGGTGACGCCTCCTACAGGCATGACGTCTCCGCGCACGGACAGGGAGCCGGTCATGGCCACCGTCTGCTTCACGGGAACGCCTTCCAGGGCGGAGATGACCGCCGTGGCGATGGAGATGGATGCGCTGTCGCCCTCCACGCCCTCGTAGGTGCCGATGAACTGGATGTGCACATCCTTGTTGGTGATATCCTCGCCCAGGAATTTCTTGATGAGCACGGACACGTTTGTGACCGCTTCCCTGGCGATCTCCTGCAGCTTGCCCGTGGCAATGATCTTGCCCTCTTCCTTGGATTGGGCGGGTGTGACCTCGGCCATGATGGGCAGAACGATTCCGGAGTCGCCCATGACGGCAAGACCGTTCACCCTGCCGATCTCATCGCCGGAGGAGTGGAACATGCTGTAATCCTTGCGCCTCTCCATGTATCTGTCAGCGAGCTGCTGCTCCACGGACCGGGCCATCTTCTTGGCCTGCAAGACATGGTCGGTAGTCGTCAGGCTTGCGCTCTCCGCCCTAGCTACGTCGCCGGATACTCTGATCAGGCCGCCCAGATCGCGAAGCATGAGTGTGAGATGCCCTTTTCTTCCCGAGCGTCTCTTTGCCTCTCGCATGATCTCGGCCACCGCGTCTTTAGTGAAGTGCGGAATCTTGCCGTCACGAACGATCTCCTGGGCCACGAATCGGATGAGCTTGTTGCGGTTCTCCAGGGTATCGTCCATCGAGTCCCGCATGTATATCTCGTATCCGTAGCCTTTGATGCGTGAGCGCAGTGCGGGATGCATTCCCTGCACGGCATCCAGGTTTCCTGCTGCAATCATGATGAAGTTGCACGGCACGGGCTCGGTTCTCACCAGGGCCCCGGAGCTGCGTTCGCTCTGGCCGGTGATGGGATATTCGCCCTCTTGAAGGGCGGTGAGAAGGCTCTGCTGCGACTCCAGGCGCAGGGTGTTGACCTCGTCTATGAACAGGACGCCCTTGTGGGCTCTATGGATGGCTCCGCACTCCACGCGCTCGTGGGAGGGAGTCTCCAGGCCGCCGGACTGGAACGGGTCGTGGCGGACATCTCCGAGCAGTGCTCCAGCGTGCGCTCCGGTGGCATCGACATAAGGTGCCTTCTTCTTGCTGTTGTTGTCCACCAGGAGCTTTGGAACCAGTGCATCCTCTTTGGGCAGCATGTAGCGCAAAGAGAGGAAGATGAGCGCTGCTGCTATGACGCCGAACAGGAGCTGGCCGGTGTAATAGGAATATACGATAAGGCCCATGACGATGAGCATCAAGAACATGTTCCTTGTTTGGACCTTCTTTCTTGCCTCCATCTTCTGGGCATCCACGATCTGCTTGCCTCTGCCTGCCGGTACAACTCTGACGCGGGGAGTGTTGTTATCCTCAGGATTGGCATAAACCAGAACATCTTGCAGCTCTTCTACGGGCAACAGCTCGCTCATGGCCTTGCCGAGCATGGATTTTCCCGTTCCCGGCGAACCGATGAGCATGACGTGACGCCTCTGGTGCGCCGCTTTTTTGATGACTTCCACTGCTTCGTCCTGGCCGATGACCTGATCTATGAGGTTCTCAGGCACGGTAATGCTGCTCGTATCTTTGAAATCGATATCTCCAAGCAGCTCATTCGACTCTTCTTCCGAAGTCATTTTTTCGGCCATCAGTTCATTGTTTGATTCTTCTGACCTATATATCTGGTGCTTTGAATCCATCTTTCTATCCTTCGGGTTATTCACACCTCGAAATTTCGTATCATTTGCAGATATTCATCCATCATTTCTTCGGACAGATGCGGTTTGATACGCACTCTTGCTTCTTGGAAATGCTCTTTGGTGACGGTAATTTTGTCAATTATCAGCTCTTCCCTGCTCATGCCCGGGCGAATGTGCTGGCGCAGCGCCAGCATCCCTGCCTCGCGGCAGAGCATCTCCAGGTCTGCGCCGCTGAAATTCTCGGTCGCTTCGGCCAGCCATCCGGCAGAAACGCCTCTGGCAGCCATCCTGGAGAGATGGATCTCGATGATCTTCTGACGAGCGGCCTTATCCGGCATGGGAATATAAATTAATCGATCGAACCTTCCCGGACGGAGCAGCGAGCGGTCCACAAGATCGGGCCGATTGGTGGCGGCGACAATTATCACGTCCTTCAGCTCGACGAGGCCGTCCAGCTCCGTCAGGAACTGGCTGACCACCCTTTCCGTGACATTTGTATCCGATCCCGAGCCCCTGGCGGGCACAACAGAGTCTATCTCGTCGAAGAACACCAGCGCCGGAGCTGCCTGGCGGGCTTTCCTGAATATCTCCCGCACCGCTTTCTCCGATTCCCCTACCCATTTGCTGAGCAGCTCCGGACCCTTGACGCTGATAAAGTTGATGTTGCTCTCCGTGGCCAGGGCTCTGACCAGCAGCGTCTTCCCGGTTCCGGGCAGACCGTAGAGCAGCAAGCCTCGCGGAGGCCGGACGCCCACCGACTGGAAGGCTTCCGGATACTTCAGCGGCCACTCCACGGATTCAATCATGGACTGCTTGGCCTCTTCGAGCCCGCCCACTTCATGCCAGTGAACCTCGGCCACCTCGACGAAGACCTCTCTCATGGCAGAGGGCTCAATCTTCTTCAAAGCCTCCCGGAAATCCTCTTTTGTGACCTTGAGATTCTCCAGCACATCAACCGGGATATCCTCTTTGACATCCAGGTCCGGCAGCGCCCGCTCCAGGGTTCTCATGGCCGCCTCTTTGCAGAGCGCATAGAGATCTGCGCCCACAAAGCCGTGCGTGGATTCGGCTATCTCCTTCAGGTCCAGGTTGTCGTCCAGCGGCATGCCTCTGGTGTGAACATAAAGCACTTCCAGCCGACCGTTTTTATTGGGAATGCCGATCTCAATCTCGCGGTCGAATCTGCCGCCCCGACGGATGGCCGGATCAAGGGCATTGGGCCGGTTGGTGGCGGCGATCACGATCACTTCGCCGCGCGCCGACAGGCCGTCCATCAGGGCCAAAAGCTGCGCCACCACGCGCCTCTCCAGATCCCCGGAGACCTCCTCGCGCTTGGGGGCGATGGAGTCGATCTCGTCGATGAAGATGATGGATGGGGCAGCCTTTGCCGCCTCCTCGAAGATCTGGCGCAGCCGCTGTTCGCTCTCGCCGTAGAACTTTGATACGATCTCCGGCCCTGAGATGGACACGAAGTTGGCGTCGGTCTCGCTGGCCACGGCTCTGGCGATGAGTGTCTTGCCCGTTCCCGGCGGCCCGTGCAGCAAGACTCCGCGCGGCGGATTGACGCCTAGCTTCTGGAACAGCTCCGGGTGGCGCAGCGGCACCTCGATCATCTCCCGGATCTCCCTGATCTCGCGCGAGAGGCCGCCGATATCCTCGTAGGAGATGTCCCTCACA
>JAJRAT010000001.1 GCA_028682845.1 Methanothrix sp.
GCCGAAAAACAGGATAGATAGGGAAAGTTCTGGCAGTCCATCACATCACATCGAGAGCGAAGGGGGAGGATGTTTCCTGCGAAGAAGGCGGCCTCGGCGATGGATCTCCGGCCGTCCTTGTAAAGGGGCATGGGAGGACAGATGCCATGCAGGTGGACGCCCTCTCTCTGGATGTCGACTGCACCAGGCCACCACTTCATGCCATAGCAGTGCACCTCATGTCCGCGCGCGGCCAGACGGCGGGACAGCTCATAGATCCTCTTTTCCGCGCCGCCCTTAACCCAGGGGTAGACGGCGTCGTAAACATAGGCGATCTTCATCGAAAGAGCTACCTATTTACCCTTAACATTCACAGCCATTCCCCGGCGCAATGATGACCTGGCCTGTCTGATTTCATGATGAGGATATTGAGTTCTGAGCGCCATTTAAAGATCTCTGCCTGGTACGAGATCGCAGCCCGTGCAGCGGCAGCAACCCGTAAGGGCAAGAGCACAGTCTAGGCCATTTCTGTCCAGAGCCGCCTTCAGGTGCCGCGCCAGAGACAGGAGCCGCACTTCCGAGGGCCTCTCCATACGCACCTCCTGCGCCCGCAGGGGATGAGGATAGACCGCCCGGAGGACCGAGATGATGCCCTTATCCGCCAGCTCATCGATGCTCTTCTTCAGGGTCTCATCCGACTCGCCAAGACCCACGATGATATTAGTAAAAACACGGTTTGTTCCGAATACGCCTACCGCCTCCACTAGAGCATCCATTATCTCCGGAAAGGATATGCCTGGGCAGACCTGCCTGAAGAGATCGCGATTTACGCACTCCAGGTTGTACTTGACCTCCACGACACCGGCATCCTTGAGGATCCGGTTGACGCCGGGAAAGGGACTGACGGACACGCCTATCGGCACACCAAAACGAGAGAGGTCCCGGACGATTCCAGCCACCCGTTCTGCCTCACGACGGGGTGAGGCCTCGACGCCGCTTGTGAGAGAGATAGCTCCCATCTTGCCTGTGCGGGCTGCCTCCTCCACCATCTGCAGGACGGTCTCCTTCGACTTTATGCCGCCGTGAAGCCTCGGAACTGCACAGAACTTGCAGTCGTAGATGCAGCGCTCCGAGACTGTGATGTAAGCCTGCTCAGGGCAGTGCAGGAGCGGCTCCACCAGCCGTCCTCGCGCGACCTCCAGCTCACCCGCGAAGATAGCTGCATCATCGGGACTGCTTTCCAAGCGGAGGGACGAGGACGGTACCACTGACAGACGCACCACACGCCCCCCGGACTGGAAGAATATCGATTGCCCTCCTGCCCCAGGGCCGGCTGTGGAGGACCGACCAGCCCGATGTGGCCGATCCAGCTGCACAGTTCCCACAGAGAGCAGACGCGCCTTGGTCTCGAGATCCATGATAGACCCATCGCCCTCTTGCTTTAAAGCCATATCCTGGCCTAGGAGACAGTCACCACATTGCTCTGAGCCAGAAGCGGTCGGTTGACGTCATCTTGGAACATGCGGAAATCGTACTGTCCGGGAGTGGATGGAAGAGTCCAGACCATGCTGCCGCAGCTTCTGGCACCTATGGGCTTCTTCCCTGAATCGAACTTGTCCGGCCTGGTCATGCCGTACATGCCTATCACACCGGTTCCAGAGAGGGGCGCACCCCAGAAAGTTACGGTAACCGTTCCGCCCGGAGAGACATGAGATGGCTCTGCCACCACCTTTTTGCCGTCTGTTGTCTTGATCTCCACTGCATTGCTCGTGGCCATAGGCGCAGAGTCTACGCCAAAATACATCTTGAATAGATAGCTTCCGGCCTCTGAGGTAGTGAACACGACAGATCCCTCTTCATTGCTGCCTAGCGTCTGGCGAGAAGCCACATCAGAAGACCCAACCGGGTACATGCCGATCCAGTCCCCTTTGCTGCCATATGCACCGCGGAAGGTGACTGTGATCTTTTCGCAGGTATATGCCTTCTCAGGAGTGGCTGAAATGCTCGGCACAGTCACATTGAATGGCAGGCTGATCAATTGTGTGCCGTTTTTATCATGCATGATCAACTGATAAGACCCCACGTCTTCTGAGGCAATGAAGCTTACATCACCTGAATTGTTCTGACCTAGCGAGATATCATCCAGCGGATTATTCGTGCCGGATGCCGTCAGCTCTACCCAAACCTCCTGGCCGACAGGCGCTGTATAGTTCAGAAGCACGCTCTTGCCAGGAAGATAGCTTTTGCCATAAAGCTGCATTGCCGCACCGCCCGGACCAGTGGATCGACCGGAGACGTGGACCGGAGCAGCCGCAGGATAACGGTCCACACTGGAACCACCTGGTATAGACAGCTCCGAATCGCAGATCTTATTGCCCTTGCAGCCTTCGGCAGGATCATTGAAATCGCTGTAGTTGTTGCCGATCTTGCCGTTATCCCAGTTGTTGAGGCTGTCGTCGCGGGCGTTCTTCTGATTTGTAAGGTTGTTTTGATAAATGGAATTGTTCGAGGAAACAGAATCCGTTGATGGCATGCTGTTATAGGATATGACCACACCTTTTCCCTTTGACTGCACATCACTACTGGAGCTTAAGTAGGAGAGATAGATTCCCTTCAAGTTTCCTGTAAAATCGTTGCCCCGCACAACGTTGTCCCGGCAATTGTCTGCCAGCAGCGCCCCATCGTTGCCGGATGCATAGTTATCCTCTATGAGGTTGGCATGACTCTCCTGCAGATTGATGGCCTCATATTTGTTGTTAAGGAAAACGTTGCCAATAATCCTGTTATTTTCGCTTCCGGTCAGCTTGCAGCCGTAACGGTTATCGTTGACCTTATTATTTTTGAGACGATTTAAGCTGGAGTTCTTAAGCAAGAGCCCGTCATTGCCGTTTCCCTGGACCACATTTCCGGCTACAGTATTGTTGCTGGCCTCCTGAATTAGAATTCCTGCATTGCCGCAGCCACTGGCCATGCTATTCCTGATGATATTGTCGTCTGACAGCACCAGTATGCCAGCATCACCAGTCCAACCGCTGGCGCTTTTGGCCCAGA
This sequence comes from Methanothrix sp., assembly GCA_028682845.1. Classification (GTDB taxonomy): domain Archaea; phylum Halobacteriota; class Methanosarcinia; order Methanotrichales; family Methanotrichaceae; genus Methanothrix. The sequence continues at coordinate 3,031 of JAJRAT010000001.1, forward strand.
GGCCCTCCAAAATGACACCATCTGCCTTGATGGTTATAGCCGAACCACTCTCAGATTCCACACGAGGAAGGCTGTCAGCGGAGCTTATGCCTTTAAGTATGATAGATCTGTCAACCACCAGGCTCTCCTGATATACGCCGCTATCAATCTCAATCGTCTCGCCTGGAGAGGCGGCGTTTATTGCCGACTGGATTTGCTCGCCCTGCTTGACGTAGACGACGGAGTTCGCGCAACAGGCCATAAGCATGAACGCAAGCAATATACAGAGAATCCGGAGTGTCTTTTTTGGCATGCCCATCATAAAGACCAACTGATCCTCACGGCTATATAAAGTGCCAGGACTTGCCCGATATTTGCCGACGGGATTATTCATAGCCCAAGAGGGAGCTTTTTAACGTGTAGTGACATTAAGAGAGAAGGGGAACTGGGATGGAAATAAACAGCTTGGCACTCTACTTCATGTATGCCTTTACAACGATATTCATCATAGTCAACCCAATCGAGGCCACCCTGGTATTCGTGACCCTCACCACCTCCCTGAACACGCAAGAGAAGAGCCACATCTACAGGCGCGCCACTCTTATCGCCTTGGCTATAGCCCTTCTCTTCTCTTTGGGCGGAAACGCCATACTGCGATTGTTCGGCATCACCGTGGACAGCCTGCAGGTAGCCGGAGGAATACTTCTATTTCTTGTGGCAATCGACATGTTGCGAGGAGTTCGCAGACAAAATAAGGTGACGGAGGCCGAGATGCAAGATGCCAATGAGAGGGAGGATGTCTCCATATTTCCACTGGCCATACCACTTCTCACAGGTCCCGGAGCCATAACTACGGTTGTGGTGCTGATGGGTGCTACAGAGAACATTCTCGAGAAGGGAATGGTGCTGCTGGCCATAGTCTTCACATTCCTGGCCACATTCATAATCCTCAAGTTCTCGGAGTACATCGATCAGGCTTTAGGAATCACAGGCATCATGGTCATGACCAGGATCATGGGGCTGATCTTAGGAGCGGTGTCAGTAAACTTTGTGGCAGTTGGCGCATGGAACATATACCGTACAATGGCGGGATCATGAAGATAAATAAAGATCAAGAGATGGAAGAGAGAGAAGCATTCTTTCAGTGGTTCACAGAGGAGGTTCCAGATAGTCTGTTCCCCCAGATCGCTGCCCAGGTCCTCTTCAGATGCTTGGACTGCAGTGAGTGCTGCCGGGGCGAGGGCTATGCACTGGTGGATGAGGGAGACATACAGGAGATCGCCAGAGCATTGGGCATCAGTCGATCCGAGGCGAGGGAGAGGTTCACACAACCTGACCCGGAAAGAAACCCAGGATGCAGGATCCTCAAGAGCACTGGCCCCATGAACATGTGCTGCTTTCTTGATGCCTTGGCCAATAAGTGCAAGATATACGGCAGTCGGCC
>JAJRAT010000099.1 GCA_028682845.1 Methanothrix sp.
CATCACCCTCGTCGGTTCCGTTCTCTTCAATGGCACTCTCATCGCCGGCAACCTCTTTTTCGTCGAAAGAGGCCGGGATGGATGGCCGGGATGGCTCCGCAGGGGAAACATCGGCAACTGACGGCAAAGATTCTGCCGGATTTTGGCGCAGGGGCTGGATGACGGGAGTCGGCTCGGATGCTGCTGCCGTGTAAACCCCGTCGTCCGCTGGATCATCCAGTGGCGGCGTTGCATCTTTTGCGCCGTTTATGAGGCCGCTTTGCAGGTCGTTTGCATACCCTGCTGCGACGTCGCCTGGAGCCGAGAGAGCCGACTTTGCCGTCGATGGCGAGGATGTGATCGCGGCGGGCATAATCTTTACGTCCTTGCCGTTCGCGACGCCGTTCATGATGCCGGCGCTTGGTTCCCGAGAGTCCTCTTTGCGCCGCCGCATGAAGATCACTATGGCGAGAACGGCTACAAGGAGGGCGAACGCGGCCAGAGCCAAGCTGAGATTGACGATATTGCCGAAATTTCCGGGCGGCGGAGGAAGCGGAATCGAGCTGCCGTTTGCCTGCAGAGATTGCTGGTAGTCGATGGAGATCTTGGGGCTGTGCACCTCATATCCCTGAATATCGGCCACCAGGGACTCATTGGATGCGGAAAGAAGATACCCAAGGCCGCTCGATGTATTGATCTTACCGAGGCGCATGTCGCTTGGCAGGTAGAAGGAGACATGATAATCATCGTAGCTGCCGGTGGCGTCAAACTTGATAGTCCAGAGATCGCCGACCTTGGTGGTTAAGCCGTCGGTGAGCGCATAGAGCTGACTGGTTTCGTTTTCATAGCGATATTGAGAAGAGTTCAGAAACAACAGGCCGGAGACATTATCTGCGTAGCCGGTAACCAGAGCCTTTCCGGAGTCGTCCAGGTAGACATTCAGGATGAGCCTTTGGCCGAACAAGGAGTTCTCCTCAGCCGAGGCAGAAGCGGACAGAAGAGCAACCACAAATAACAGAATAGCAGCGATCTGCCAGCGCACCACTCCGCCCTTTCCGGAACACTCCCTCATAACGTAGATCGTTTTACTGACTGAATCTATTTAAACGACACTCAAAATTTATGCCTCACCACCAGGCCCGGCAGGCGACGGGCATCCTCCAGCCGCTCCCGAAGGCCCGATCCGTCACCTTCAACCCCGGAGCCGCTTGCTTTCTCTTGAACTCGGCGCTCTTGACCAGCGCCAGTACGCGACGCACCATCGCTGCATCAAAACCCCGAGCAAGGATCTCTTCCTCGGACTGGTGCCGCTCGATATGCATCTCCAGGATCTGGTCCAGGACATCGTAAGGCGGGAGGCTGTCCTGGTCCTTTTGGCCCGGTCGAAGCTCTGCCGTCGGGGCCTTGGCCAGGACCCTTGCAGGGATGATCTCCCGCCCTCGCGAGCCGTTCAACCAGCGGGCCATGCGGTAGACCATGCTCTTGGGAACGTCGGAGATGACCGCAAGCCCCCCGGACATGTCGCCGTAAATGGTGCAGTAGCCCACGGCCAGCTCGGATTTGTTTCCCGTGGTGAGAAGGACTGAGCCGTATTTGTTGGACAGGGCCATGAGCAGATTGCCGCGAATGCGGGCCTGGATATTCTCCTCCGTCACATCCCGGGGCCGGTTCCCGAACGCCTCGGCCAAACCCCAGTCATAGGACTTCATGAGGTCGGAAATGCCGATGGAGAGGGTCCTTATGCCCAAACGATTCGCCAGCGCCTCTGCATCCTCAATGCTCTCTTGGCTGGTGTAGGGCGAAGGCATGAGCACTCCCAAAACATTCTCCGGCCCCAGGGCCTCCGCGGCTATTGCCGCCACGATTGAGGAGTCGATGCCCCCGGAAAGCCCGAGCAGTACGCTTCTGTAGCCGCATTTATGCACATAGTCGCCGGTCCCCAGCACCAGAGCGCGCCAGATCTCGGATTCTGGTGCAAAATCATCATTCGCGATAATTCCTGTCCGGCTGTCCAGATCAGCGACAACCAGATCCTCAACAAAGCCCCGGCCCCGTGCCGCGAGCCGGCCCGAGCGGTCGAAGAAGCTGCTCCTGCCGTCGAAGACCAGATCATCGTTTCCGCCTGCCTGGTTGACGTACAGAAATGGAAGAGCATACTTGCGGGCCAGGCTGGAGAGCATAGCCTCGCGGTGCTTCTGCTTTCCCACAGTGAAGGGAGAAGCGGAGAGGTTTATGACCGCTTGAGCCCCGGCGGCGGCCAACTCCGCTATTGGGTCGTGATGGTAGCGCCTGCGCTTCCAGAAATCGCGATCGTTCCAGATGTCCTCGCAGATGGATATGCCGAGCCGAAGGCCGCAAAGCTCCAGGATCTGCGGCTCGGTGCCCGGCTCAAAGTAGCGATCCTCGTCGAAGACGTCGTAGGTGGGAAGGAGGGTTTTGCGAAAGGTCTTCTCCACATTTCCGCCCCGCAAGAGTGCGGCGGAGTTGAAGAGAGGCCGCCCCTCGTCGGAGGGATTGGCCTCGGCCAGGCCCACCAGAACCGGCGGACAATTTTTCAAGTCCTGCGCGAGCTTGTGCAAGACCGACCAACTGCGCTTGACAAAACCGGCGTCCAGGAGAAGATCGCGCGGAGGATAGCCGAGCAGCGCCAATTCGGAGGTGACGGCTAAATCGACTCCGCTCGCGCTGCGGACGGCGCGAGCGATCTTGTTGCTGTTGCCTTCCAGATCTCCTACCGTGGGGTTGAGTTGTAAGAGGGCGATCTTCATCTTGAGATAAGATAAGCGAAACGAAAATTTAAACCCTGCCAACAAAATGGTCTAACGGCGCGATGATGATCAGGCCTGTCTGATTCATGATGAGGATATTGAGTTCTGAGCGCCTTTAAATCACATTTAGGGGCTTACTTTAAAACTTCAGGCTGGCTTCGATGGCTTTGTTTACTTCTGCTTGTAGGGCAGCGTCGGCTGTCCCAAGTAAACCCGCGATAAAATGAGTTTTAATTGTTGCTTATTTATTTAATTTCATGGCGGAATTGTGCTTCAAACCAGTCTCATCAGACCTTCCGAGAGCTTTGAGTGCAACGCCTTTGTTATTCCAGGCCCCAGCAAGGTTTGGGTCTAATCTGATGGCCTCATCAAAAGCCTTGATTGCCTCATCGTACTTTTCTTGGATTACTAGAGCAACCCCTTTGTTGTTCCAGGCATCGACCTCTTTGGGATCTAGCCTAATGGCCTCGTTGAAACACTTGATGGCTTCATTATATTTGCCTTGATTGCCGAGAGCGATGCCTTTTTTGATCAATCTCATCAGATTATGGACGGTGTGTAAATGAAATATGTTTATCTGTCTCTATATTTATGGTTTAACAGGTCCAATCTATAATATCGAGCCTGCCTGCTTTTTATCTCTTCACAAACAGGCCGTACTTATTATGCGCCTGCCCGATAGTACCAAGCCATAGAATTTTCACAGTTTTTTCTTTGGAAGAGATGCGATAAAGAGCGGTATAAGATCGAGAAATATGCAATCGATAAACTTCTTTGTGATTTAGAGAGTTTAGCAGCTCTTTGTCGCCGCCTTTGCCTGGAAACGGATCGGTCTCAAGGATTCTGAGCTTGGTTTTTACTATCGTCTGGCTCTTTTTGGGTAATCTATCAAGAAACTCTTGCGCATCTTCGTCTATAAGTACACAGAAGTTTACCATTTCATCGCTACAAATTTGCCTCTTTTCTCAATGCGGTCCATGTCCTCAAAGAGGCGGTTCTTTTTTTCTCTTTCTATCATCCCTTCTAAGAGGTGATCGTAAGTTTCGCCTGGTTTCTTGAGCCCCGCAAGCTCTCTCCAAACGGCTTTTGATACAGGGATTCGACTAGTCGCGGGCATCCTTGCACCCGTGGGTGTACTTTCGGATGCCGTCATGTTCTCTGTTACGATCTTACTTTCAGGTGCTAGCACCCGCCTGGCTTCAACTCCACCCATGGATTTGCGCATGGCGACGTTGTAAGGACTGTAACTAGATATATCTTGTGATCTTTCGTTATTGCCAGTTTACACGCACTTGAGTATAGTGCTCATCCAGTCTAGAATCAGAGCCTATGATATTTTTATAAATATGCTTTCGAGGTCGTGAGGTCCTCGTGTTACGCACCGGATCATACAGCATCTTTTTGATTTAGCCGGTGCAGCTTTTTCGATATCGGGCAATTGTCGATAAATCATTCCATAGTGTACTGGAATGGCAAGTTAGCCTGAAGCGATTTTGGACTTGTTAAGTGATGAGTCGAAAAAAGAGATGCGTCTTGCTGGTTATACGCACTTGGGCGGGCACAATCTAGAATTCCAGTGATGAAGTGAAGGCAGGATATATCCACGAGAAAATATTTAATCTTCAAGCAGATGTATCCTGTGTGACCCTTCAGTGACTCAGATACAATTTAACCTAATG
>JAJRAT010000195.1 GCA_028682845.1 Methanothrix sp.
GGTTTAGAGCGTCTTCTTCCTGGGATGATCGTCGGTTAAGACTTTCAGACCCAGCTCCTCAGCGGACTCGGCCTTCATGATATCCACCATTGCGGCGGCGGGGAAGACCATGGGAGCGTTCTCAATTGGACCGTACAGGTAGAAGTCGGCACCGACAATACCGGCCACCAGGTTGGAGCCGATATCCACGGGAGCGAATGCCTCCTTGTGCTGCTTCTTCCACTTCTTCATCCAGTCCCAGGCGGAGGCTGCGTTGTGGAAGCCGGCGCCCACGGGCAGGCCCAGCTGAGCCTTTACGGCGATGCATGCCCTGTAGGTTGCACCGGATCCGTTGCCAAGAGGCATGGCTGCTACATCCAGGAGAATCCTGGTGATGCCGCATTCCTTGGCGTACTCCAGCATGCCCTTCTTAGCGCCGCCGGAGGCCTTGGTCAGGATGTTCATCTTACCGACGGTTCCCTTCTCCATAGCGTTGAAGGCCAGGACGATAGCGGCATCTAAGTCGCTGTCCTTGACGGCCTGCAGCTCCTCGGGAGTGATGGAAGCGTTGATGGAGTTGTGGACGGCCCTGTCGGCGACGCCGATCTCTGAGGCATACTTGACGCCGAAGGCGCGGACCTCAGGGGCGGAGGAGTCGATGAGGAACGGATAGTCGGAGATGCCCACGAACCAGTCAATCTCCTTCTTCATGGCCTCATTGCTCTCAGCGACGATCTGGTTCATACAGGAATTTCCTGTAATGTCGCTCATCTCAACCTGTGCATTCCAGAGCCTCTCTGCGGCTGCCGCGTCAAAGACTCCGTGCTCCGGATCGGAGACAATCTTGTGCCTGGCGTAGAACATGGTGCCGATGCAGCATGTGGGGTACTCTCCAGGCTGGCCCCCAACCTTGAACTTGCCGAACTCGAAGACCTCTTGCTTCCTATCAAACTTGAACATTCAAATCACCCTCGTCCAGTGGCCGGCATATACGAACAGTATATACGCCAATATCATGATCAGTCCTGCGCACGCCCCGTAGGCTACGCCGAGATCCCTGCCGACAGATTTGCCTGCGCGCAGGAACTTCTCACCTGAGTAGAACTCGATCTTTTCATCGATCTTGTCCAGCCTCGCCATGATCTCATTGAACTGGTCCTTATCGACCACGGCTACTGGAACTGCCTGCTTTCCTTCATTCGCCATTGCTCACAGCCCCCCTGAGAATACGAAGAACGGCCCGAGCATCATCAAAATAGCCAGGATGAAGCCGATGGCGAATCCCATGGAAACGGTCGCCAGCACACCTGAGCTGAGCTTCGTCTCCCTGGCCAGGAGCTGGGACTTGTACTTGATGTCCTCGATTACTTCCTGGAACATCGGTACTCTTGGATCAATGACTTTCGGAATTCCCTGGCCGTATACTATCTCTTGTTCTTCAGCCATCTTATTGCCCTCCTACCATCTTCAGGATTATGCCGAAGAGAACCAGGATCATTGTGAGGCCCAAAGCGATGCCTTCTATCTTTCCTGCATAGATGCCCGCCTGGAACTTGTTGAGAAGACCGTTGTTGGTGACCGCTGCATCCATGAGCCTCATTCTGCTCATGATGTCCACGGCTTCTGCAGCCATGGGCCTTGGGCCGGTCTCTGCCTCTTCTTCCCCGCCTTCCTTGATCTCGATTCGCATGGGCTCGACGTCTAACGCGCCTGGATCTTTGGAGACAAGCTCCTTGATCTTGGCCGTGATTGCGCCCATGTCTTCGGTGTCCATCATCATGACGGGCTGAACCTGCTGCTTGATCCTCTCAATGGACTCTTCCGACAGGTTCTGGATGAAGGGGATAGCTCCTTTGGCTCCTATGATCCTTCCTTCCTTGTCCACGCCGGCGGTGAGGAAAGCCTCGATGGCCTGGCCGGTGATGTGTCCCTTGACCTCCATTCCCGTGACGATCATGTATCTGATGTTGGGGTTGGAGACGATATTGGCCACCATCTTCTCAATGCCGATGTTCTCTGTCTTGCACGGTCCTACCAGGCCCGCTCCCGCTCCGAGAAGTGCGGAGCCCTTGAGGTGCGATCCGCATGAACAGACAGCCACCGGGCTTTCCGGATTTCCTGTCTCGTACTCGCCCGTGATGAGCGGCCACGGCTCGGAAGGCTTCTTTTTAAGCACCATTTAGACGCCTCCTGTTGCCGGTTTTAATGCAGCTCGCATAATCTCCAGCCCAGCCGGGGTGGTAAACAGCGTGCTGATGAGGACGACAAAAGCTACTACCAGTCCGATGATGAACCCCATCCAGATGTTGGTATAGAGACCGCCGATGTAAGAGGCCTTACCCCTGTTGGCGTAAGACTCCATGAGCTCCATATCCGGCGACAACTGGTTCATTAGGTCGTCCGCTACTTTATCCAGTCTTTCGACCATGGGAATGATGGGATCGAGCGCATACTGCACAACGTCGTCCCTCTCCTCACAAACCATTCCCTTAAGTGGATCGAACGACAGGCCAAGTTCTGGTGATATTCTAACTATTCCCATTTACATGACCTCCTCTAAAGTGCGCTCGGCGGCAGAAGTCCAGTACCGACCACTGCTGCGGCATCCCTCTTTGCCAGCCTGAAGTACCAGACATAGAAGTAGTACCAAACTGCAAAGCCCACTACAATCTGCACCATGCCAGCGGCAAGGCCCAGTGTCATGAGGGCGCAAATGCCCGTGGCTATGGTTGCAAGTCCGCCTACCATAACGCCGTTAACGAGGGTCCTGTCCTGTTTCTCATCAGGCCCGAGGTTGGCGTTGAACGGATGCAGGATTGCCAGACCGCCGCAGATGAAGATAATGGCAAGGAATCCGGTATTGAAGACATCTTTCACGATATCTGCATATCCCAGAGACCCGGAGATGGCAAAGGACCATCCTAAAATGGCCAAAGTTCCCGCACCGGATAGGTCGAAGAGACCTTCTTCCATGATGGGAATGTTGAAGCCCATAACCCTGTTGGCAATGAGGCCGACCACGTAGCCGAATACAAGCGAATAGACGAGGGCAATGATTACACCCAGCAATCCAACGCCTAACTGTTCCGCGATGTTGAGTCCGAACAGAACGGCTACCGTTCCCATACCAAGGGAAAGCATACCGATAGATGGAACACCTGTACCGATACCATAAGCGCAAACTCTACGAACTGCATTGGCACCCATGACTACACCAAAGAGTGCGGCCAGGGCTCCCACGAAGGAGAACACGTTTGTCCCCGTGGCACTGTTCAAGATATACGCCAGGTATATTCCAACCACTGATCCAACCAGCCCGTAGATCCTGAGCTGCTTGGGTTCAACCTTAAATCCCTTGACTGCTTTGGCCATTTTACACACCTCCAATGGGTGTAATGAGCACGGCCACAACGGCCAAGATCACTGTGGCAACCAGACACGACTTGAATGCCTTGGGCCACTTCTTGAACTTGGGATCATGGAAGCCCTCGATGGTTCCCTGAATGTTCCAGGAAGCCAGCACAGCGTCCACCATGAATATGCCTATGGCAAATACTGCGCTCATGGCCGGATTACCGTTGATCTGAACCAGAGGATAGTAGATCAGCGCACCGCCGATGCCACCCATAGCGGCTCCGATCGTTCCGGAAACGAAACAGACGGTGGGAATACCCTGCCCGACTGTACCGGGAGCGACGTAAGGCGGCTGGGAGAACTTGGTGATGGGGTCGTAGTTGACCTTAGCGGAAGCGAAGGGCGCACCTACGGCGTAGGCGTAAATCCAGCTTCCTGTCAGCATAGTGGCATCCATCATGATCATTGCGCCGACGGCACCCGTGGCGATGATCGGCCAGATGTTATCTGTAACGGACATCATCAAGCCGGCAGACAACAGGCCCGTCAGACCGGAACCTGCGGCCAGTTGCACTGTGCCGGTACCGATACCAGTAGCCTGAGCCATAGCTGCAGGGGCACCGCCCACAGGCACAAAGTGAACGCCAACGCCCACCAGCAGGCCTCCGACGATGATCTCCAGAATATATATGATTGTATTAATATCAAAGCTCATGCAGCTATATCCCCCTTGTATCCTGGATACGGCCCATACTTTCTCCTCGCGGATAACTCACAATAGAAGTTGTATAGGTTCATCAAAATTACAAAGAACAAGCCCATGGCAATGGCAGCGCCTGCCTGGGTGACGGGGTCGAAGACGGTTGTCCTCCAGTTGTCCAGGAAGACGGTCAGGCCGAAGCCCATTCCCGTGCACGGTCCGCCGAATTTGGCGCAGAACCAGGCGTTATCAATGGAGTTTCTGAGACCGGCTTCTGCCTTCCTCACAATCTGTCCGGAAAGCATAGTGTTGAGACCCTGTCCGAATAGCCTCCACTGGAACTCACGCTCACCACCGTAGTGAATATCACCCACGGACGATCCGATAGCAC
>JAJRAT010000014.1 GCA_028682845.1 Methanothrix sp.
GGGTCCAGCTACAGGCCGGCGCACCATAGTTCTCTCCCGGCCACCACTGAACGGTGAACGGCCCGGATGCGCTGTTGCCTTTGTTGTAGACTCCCACTCTCACCGTGACCGGCGATCCCTGTGTCGGCGTTTCGGGCGTCATGGAGAACTCGCTGATGAATAGGTCGGGCGATCCGCTAACTCCGCTTGATCCTGATGGCACAGAACCGCCGGATGGGGACGAGCCGCCGGATGGAGCAGATCCGGGCTTGCTCACGCTGATTGTCTTCTTGTAGACGTTGTTGCTCTCATCGCTCTCGGCCACTTCACTTGTTGGGTCAGCGACGACTTTTGTATTGATTTTGGCGTACCAGCTCGGATATCCTTCATAGGTGCAGGTCAGGATTCGTCCGCCTCTGGCCACCATCCCGTCCAGGGTCCAGCTGCAGGCCGGCGCACCATAGTTCTCTCCCGGCCACCACTGAACGGTGAACGGCCCGGATGCGCTGTTGCCCTTGTTGTAGACTCCCACTCTCACCGTAACCGGCGATCCCTGTGTCGGCGTTTCGGGCGTCATGGAGAACTCGCTGATGAATAGGTCGGGCGATCCGCTAACTCCGCTCGATCCGGGTGGCGCAAAACCCCCGGAAGAAGCAGAGTCGCTGGGGGGAGCAGAATCTTCTGAGCCAATTTGAGACTCGCTCCATGACGGAGATGATCCGCCGGGAGGTGCTGAGCCGTCGGATGGAGCAGATCCGGGCTTGCTCACGCTGATGGTCTTCTTGTAGACATTGTTGCTCTCATCGCTCTCGGCCACTTCACCCGCCGGATCAGCGACGACTTTTGTATCGATTTTGGCGTACCAGCTCGGATATCCTTCATAGGTGCAGGTCAGGATTTGCCCGCCTCTGGCCACCATCCCGTCCAGGGTCCAGCTACAGGCCGGCGCACCATAGTTCTCTCCGGGCCACCACTGAACGGTGAACGGCCCGGATGCACTGTTGCCCTTGTTGTAGACTCCCACACTCACCGTAACCGGCGATCCCTGTGTCGGCGTTTCGGGCGTCATGGAGAACTCGCTGATGAATAGATCTGGCGATCCGCTAACTCCGCCTGATCCTGATGGCGCAGAACCGCCGGACGGGGATGAGCCGCCGGATGGAGCAGAACCGGGTTTGCTCACGCTGATAGTCTTCTTGTAGACGTTGTTGCTCTCATCGCTCTCTGCAACTGTACCCGCCGGGTCAGCGACGACTTTTGTATTGATTTTGCCGTACCAGCTCGGATACCCCTCGTAGGTGCAGGTCAGGATTTGCCCGCCTCTGGCCACCATCCCGTCCAGGGTCCAGCTACAAGCCGGCGCACCATAGTTCTCTCCCGGCCACCACTGAACGGTGAACGGCCCGGATGCACTGGTGCCTTGATTATAAACACCGATGCGTACCATGACCGGCGATCCTTGCGTCGGCGTTTCGGGATTCGTTGAAAATTCGCTTATATAGATGTCCGGAGCAGCATCCGTTGCTACGGATAGAAGTGCTGCTAAAAGACATATCTCAAACAAATATTTTAATTTTAGCATATCCTCCCCTCAATCAATTCAGTTGGATTCTTCACGAATAAAATAAATAATTTTCGGATAAGAAATATGTGTAAGAAAAATTGAGTGGATGTTCGGATTCGAAATGATTCTAATGATCCCCTACTACTACAGTGTTGTGACTCGATCCGATTTTCGCGATATTTCTATTCTTCAGAGTGTTGAGCGTCTTTTGAGCCGCATTTGCTTCATCCGTGCGGTTTAGAGCCAGGAGCGACTGGGCCTTTCCCTGCAGAGCATTTTCGTTCTGAGGATTCAGGGCCAGCGCTGCATTATAGGCATTCAGTGCTTCCTGATATTTGCCGATGAAATACAGCGAATTGCCGAGATTCAGCCAGCCTTCGGACAGATACGGATCAAGCTTCACAGCCTCAGAATAAGCTGCTGCGGCCTTTTCGTACGACCCAGCCAGGTAGAGCTTATCGCCTTCGGCCTGCCAGTATACGGAGGTCCCGTTCTCCAGGATCTGAGTTGCCTGCGTCTGATATGAATATTGATATGGATATATAGGAATGTACGATGTATAGCACTGGTCACAATATAAAAATCTTAAAGCTTCCGCGTCCCATAAATGCTGCTCGACCTGCGCTCTGGTGGGTGGATAGCAATTGTAGCCATAACAACCGCAAGATGCTGAATTGGACAATATGGTTGAAATGATGAACAGACCTGCCAGGGCCACGATCAGCGATGGTAACCGTCCCTCGGTTTTTTTCATAACTCGCCCTCCTATCATAATTTCTCTGTGCCTACCCATAATACTTGCTTGGGGATGCAAATATGCATTGTGGTAGAGATGCGGCAAAAGAGATAAAAATTAATGGTACAGCTCGTCCGAAGCGAGCAGTTGCCGTGAATTTGCAGCGCCACGATTCGTGTTTCTTGGTTATGGCCATTGTCCTCGCTTCGACCATTTGGCCAAGGCAGCATTTGGCCCGTGGTTCCGGCTGTTTGCGAGAAAAAAAATCAAAGCGGCGAGATCATAATCTTACTGCTCGCCTCCGGAAAACTCGATTCTCTTTTCCGGCTCCTGCCCGAGCACCGCCAGAGCTTCATTCTTCTTCTCCTGGAAGTCCTTGTTTGACGGCTGCAAAGAGACTGCCTTCTCGAAGCATGAGAGCGCCTCCTGGCCCGAGTTCTGTGCCATCAGAACCTCTCCCTTGGCGCTCCAGGCGTCAGCGTTCTTTGAGTTGATCTCTATCGCCTGATCCAGAGACTGCAAAGACTCATTGTACCTGCCGCTCTTGGCGAGCACAATTCCCTGCCGATACCACCCTTCTTCCAGGGATGGGTTGATTGTCGTGGCCTTTTCTAATGCTTGCAGTGCGTCATCCAAATTGCCCTGCTTTTCCAGGATTATCCCCTTGTTGTACCAGGAGCTGGCGCTGTTTGGGTCAATTTGCAGAGCCTGCTCTAAGGAGTCAAGCGCTTCCTGGTCCTGCCTCAGGGCACCGGATAAGATCAGCGCCCGGTCGTTGTAAGCCTTGGCATCGGACGGATTGAGAGATATGATCTGATCAAAGCTGTCAACAGCATCCCGGTATTTTTTCATCTTAAACTGCAAGTTGGCCTTGAAGTTCCAGGCCCACAGGTCAGTGCCATTCAATGCCAGGTATTCGTCGATGTCCTGCAATGCAAGCTTGTAGGAGCCGTTTTGGTAATCGCTGGATGTCTGGGCCAGCCAGTACTTTGCATCTTCGCCCTGCGCGGGCATTCCGGCGAGCAGCAGGGCGACAATTGCGAGAAGAGGCATGAAGCTTAAGAGTCTCATGCTGTCTAATGTACTGTTGAAAGTGGATATAACTTGCGGTCGAATATCTTGAGGTGAATGTGTTCTTGGATAACGCTTTCCTTGAAAAATAGAATCTATCACTTAATAGATATATTCTCAAAATCTTCTTAACCCTTCTCGCATAGCCTGGCTGCAAAAGGAAAGGAAAAAAAGGGCCGTGCCTTGCCCAAACCTTGTCCAAACTGCCCTAGAGATCCACTTTCTCCGCCTCTTCCGGCGTGTACCCCTTGTGAACGACGGTGCATAGTCTCTTGACCAGCAGCGTGGGGTTCTTCGCCTGGAAGACATTGCGACCGAAGGCAACGCCCGCCCCGCCCACCTGGATGGCGTCATAAACCATCTGCAACAGCTCCTTTTCCGTGTCCATCTTGGGTCCGCCGGCGATGACCACGGGTACGTTGCAGCCCTGCACGACTTCCTTGAATGTCTCGGGCGTGCCGGTGTAGTTGGTCTTGACGATGTCCGCCCCAAGCTCCGAGCCGATGCGAGCGGCGAGCTTGACATGTTCTACATTATGCTCGGACTTGACCTTGGGTCCTCTGGGGTACATCATGGCGATAAGAGGCATGCCCCACATGTCGCAGGTGCGGGCCGTGCGCCCCAGGTCGTGCAGCATCTCAGCTTCGTCGTCTGCTCCCACATTCACATGGATGCTCACGGCGTCAGCTCCCACGCGGATGGCATCCTCCACTCGTGTCACGATGATCTTGTGGTTGGGGTCCGGACCAAGAGAACTGGAGGCGGAGAGGTGAATAATCAATCCCACATCCCTGCCGTAGCCCCGGTGGCCGTGTAGCGGCAGGCCCATGTGTCCCAGCACGGCGTTAGCGCCGCCTTCCGCCACCTTATCCACCGTGGACGGCATGTCGATCAGCCCGGCAATGGGACCGACGGATATGCCGTGATCCATAGGAACAATGACTGTTCTATGTGTCTTGCGATCCAGGATGCGCTCCATCCTGATCGATTTTCCGATCGTGCTCATGGTCGAGACCATGTAGAATCTGAAATTAAAGATGATGGTCGAAGACATGCGAAAAAAGAGAAAAGAAA
>JAJRAT010000044.1 GCA_028682845.1 Methanothrix sp.
CATGAGGTCGGCCACCTCCTGGGCCTGGAGCACTGCCCGCATAGCTGCGTCATGCGCCTTTCCGCAACACCAACACCGGAGGAAGCGAGGGAAAAGCCCTCCCGCCTTTGCCAGAAGTGCTCGGAGAGGCTTGCCCGAAAAACGGGATCGAAGCGGACTTAAAAAGGTCCGGGAAGAGAGGAGACAAAGCATTACCTTCCCGGAAGCGCCCAGCACCCTAACTCACAGTTACGACATTGCTCTGGGCCAGGTTCACGTAGCCTCCCTGATTATAGCTGGTGATGTCGGACTGGAACATCCTGAAGTCGTACTGTCCGGCACTCGATGGCAGCCGCCAGGTGAAGCTTCCGCAGCTTGCACCTCCAAGACCCCTCTTTTCCAGAGCCTCTTTGTCCGGCCTCGTCATGCCGTACATGCCGATGATGCCGGTTCCCGACGCCGGTGCGCCCCAGTAGGTGACGGTGACGGTTCCGCCCGGAGATACATGCGACGGCTCGGCAATCACCTTGGTCTTGCTTATCGCCGTAATCTCTACAGGATTGCTCGTCACCAGGGGCGCAGAAGCTCCTGCAGAGAACATCCTGAACTCGACATTGCCGCTCTGGGACATGGAGAACGTGACGGTTCCGCTCTCCCGGCCATCCAGGGTTTGGCGGCTTACGGCATCCGACGAGCCCGCTTTGAACATGCCGATCCAGTCGTTCTTCTGGCCGGAGGCTCCGCGGTAAGTCACGGCGATATTCTCGCACATACCCACCGAGGAGGGCGACGCGTTCAGGCTTGCCACGGTCACATTGAAGGGCAAAGAGAGTATCACGCTGCCGTTTTCGTCAACCATGCGAAGCTTAAAGGAGCCCTCCCGATCAGGAGCGGTGAGTGCAACGTCCTTCGTGATATTCTGGCCCAGGTACAGAATGCTCTGGCCAAAGATGCTCTCGCTCTTTCCGCCTGAGTCGATGATGCCCGCCCAGGCCTCCTTATTTGTCGGAGAGGAGTAGTTCACCCACATCTGACCGCCTGGAACGAAGCTGGTCTGGAAGAGCTGGAGGACGGCTCCGGCAAGGCCGGTCAGACGGCCTTTTACCCGGACGGGGGCCGCCTGGGGGAACTCGTCCACGCTGGAGCCGCCGGGGATGCGGTGCTGCGAGTCGCAGACCTTCTTGCCCGTGCAGCCCTCCGCCGGATCATTGAAGTCGCTGTAGTTGTTGCCCAGTTTTCCATTGTCCCAATAATTCTGGCTGGTGTCGTAGGCATTTTGCCGGTTGGTGAGATTATTTTGATAAATGGAATTGTTGGAGGACACGGCGTCGTCAGACGGCATACTGCTGTACGATATCACCACGCCTTTGCCGCTGGACTTGGTATCCTTCCCGGTATCAAGATAGGAGACGGATATGCCCTTATCATTCCCCACAAAGTCGTTCTTGCGCACGATGTTGTCTTTGCAGGTTTCCATTGTCAGTCCTGAATCGCTGCCGCCGGCATAATTTCTCTCGATGAGATTGCTCTGGCTGTTTGTCAGGTAAATGGCGTTGAACTTGTTGTCGGCGAAGGTATTGCCGATGACCCGCGTTCCGTAGCAGCCCGTCATCTTGATGCCGTATCTATTGCCCTTGAGCTGGTTTTCCGTCAACAGACAGCGGCTGCAGTTCTTGAGAAATATGCCTTCGTTGCCGTTGGACTGGGCCACATTTCCAGAAAGCGTGTTATTGACGCACATTTGCAGCAGGATGCCGGTGTTTCCGCTGCCGCTGGCCATGTTATTGCGCAGGATGTTGCTGTTCGAGGTCACCAGAATGCCTGCGTCTCCCGTCCAGCCGCTGGCGCTCTTCGCCCAGATGCCCTCCAGGATTACGCCGCTGCCCTTGATGGTTATAGCCGAACCGCGATCCGTCACCACTTGTGGAAGTCCGCTCCCGGAGTCGATGCCTCTGAGGACTATCTGCTTTCCGATCTGCAGGCTCTCCTGGTAGGTGCCGCTGTAAACTTCAATGGTCTCTCCCGGCTTGGCGGCGTCGATAGCCGCCTGGATGCGTTCTCCCGGCTTGACTATGGTGGATGCGCTGGCATAGCCCAAAGTCAGGAGAATCGTCACCGCTATCAGTACCAATAGCGTCTCTGGCGTGGCCTTCATACGAACTATTGGAATTGATCTAGCAATATAAAATGCCATTCCTTGTTCTGTTACTACGAACACCTTCAGGATTTTATACAATGACGGCATCATTTTAAGATAGGATCAGGCAAAAATAAGCATTGAGATGAAAAAGGAAAATGGCAATGGGAATCAACGACTATCTCCTCTACTTCGTGTACGCCTTCACCACGGTATTCGTGATAGTCAATCCCGTCGAAGCCACCATGATCTTCGTCACCCTCACCACAGGCATGAGTCCCCAGGAGAAGAGCCACATCTACCGGCGCACGACGCTGGTGGCCTTCTCCATCGCCATCCTCTTTTCACTGGCCGGAGACGCAGTGCTGCGCCTCTTCGGCATCACCGTGGACTCGCTACGCGTGGCGGGCGGAGTTCTGCTCTTCCTGGTGGCCATCGACATGCTGCGCGGCGTTCGTCAGCAGAAGAAGGTTACTGAGGCCGAACTGAAGGACGCCAATGAGCGAGAGGATATCTCCGTCTTTCCCCTGGCCATACCCCTGATCACCGGCCCCGGAGCCATCACCACCGTGGTGGTGCTGATGGGTGCGGCAGGAACCGTTGCAGAAAAGGCGCTGGTGATACTGGCCATAGTGCTGACCTTCGTGATCACCTTCTTCGTCCTCAAATTCTCCGAGTACATCGATCGCGTGCTGGGGATCACGGGCATCATGGTCCTGACCAGGATCATGGGGCTGATTTTAGGAGCGGTGGCGGTGAACTTCGTGGCCATCGGGGTGTGGAATTTGTACCGGGCGATGGCGAGCGGGTGATCATTTTTCACTGATTGCGCATCGATTTGCTATTCCACTATATCCTGTCCAACCTCACGTTTTTTCGGGAGAGATTTTATTGAACGAAGTATGCAGGATGGCGAGAAAAATAATGATCAATCATTCCAGATTTTCTTTGCATCAAAAGGAGATATCTTTGAAATATTTATGCAGCCTTTCAGCCCTTCCCTAAACGGGACTACTGCATCTGAAGGTTTGACCGCGTCGTTCTCTTTTTCATGCCTTGCATCCACATTATTTCCCTCCGCCAGACTTTGCTCTTGCATGACTAAAAATCAAACAGCGACTTCTGCTTCTGCACTTTGGGCGCTCCATCCCCGAAGCTGAACAGGTTGCTCTGCGCTCGCCCCACGCACAGCCGATCCTTTGTCACCCCGAAGCTCTCAAAGATCCTCAAGACGGGCGGCAAAATCTGCTTCTCCACGTAGTATTCCGTATCCAGCGGCATGTTCTTCTCCAGGGCAAATGCTGGGTCTTCCGCCCGATCCACGAACAGCTCCTTGTTCTTGCGGCCTCTCTTTCCCTGGATGATGACAAAGGGCACACGGTCGCCCACGCCAGGCATCTGGCCCCCGCGCGCCTTGATCTTCTCGACCAGTTGAATGTGCGGCTGCTTGTTCTTGTAGGCACCAGTGCTCTTTGTGTAGCGGCGCGTCAATGTTAGATCCTCCAGGATGGACGGGTCCAGGGCCAGGTCGAGGGTTTGCAGCCGCACCACCACGGATCGAACGTGGTCCACGGCCTCGTCCACCTTGCCCTCTTTCAGCACCAGCTCAAGACAGGTTTTGAGGGTCTTGGAGGTCAGGCCGCACCAGTCCCGCCGCACCGTCTCCATGCCCCGCACCTTGATCCTGTCCTTCCACTCTTCGCCTACCGGCTCAAAGACCCAGAGAGCATAGCGCTTCTTGGCCAGGAAGATGCCGCGCCGGGCGAATGCCTCGAAGACCAGCTCCATCGGCTCGGGAAGGTTGGCGGTGACCGTCTCGGCGATCTTCTTTCCGATCAACTGGGCGTCCTCTAGGGACAGCTTCTCCCCGGAGATGGATTTGAGGCGCACGAAGACGCTGTCCGTGTCGCCGTAAACCACGGAGAGATCATACCCTTTTGTTGCCGCCTTTCCAAAGGTCATTTGATCCTTGAAGATCACAACGCCGTCGACGACGTAGACCGAGCCGATCTCGTCAATGACCTTCTTGGTGCGCAGGATGTTCTCGCGGCCAAAGCTGGTTACGGCGTTGGCTAACGCCAGGCTGTAGAGCCGGGCCCGAGCGTAGCCCGAATAGCCGTAAAAGCTGTTGAGCAGGATCTTCATGGCGTACTGCTTGGCATCCAGAAACCTGCGCTCGTCGTCGCTGGCCTTCTTCATCAGCCTCTTGGTCGCTGTCCTCTGGTCAAGCAGCTCCCGCAGGACGCCGGGCATGATGCCGGGCGAGGTCTCCGAGGAGACGAACCTGCCGCCGGACGG
>JAJRAT010000113.1 GCA_028682845.1 Methanothrix sp.
ACCATGGGCTTGTCCACGCGAATCTTGCCGAGCTTCACGTAAGTATTTTCGATGTTCGTCTCGATGATGCCCACTTCATCGATGACCTTTTGCAGGCCCTTATCTATGAACTCATTAAAGGAGTTTATGTGGTGATGCACCAGTTTATCCCTGGTAAAATAGGAAATATAAAGAACATTTCTGTCGAGCAAGAGATCACCTTTAATCGATTACCAGCCGGTAAAAGATCGATTGCTTTGCTGTTGGACTTTTTCGCATAATTTTAATTATGTCGCCGACCTTGGCCTCGATCTCTTTGGCAGCCGGATCGGTTACGTGGATCTTGGGTAACTGCGGTGCCTCGATGCCGAACTCGGCCAATACGGCAGCGCTTTCTTCCGGAGTGAGCAACACATGTTCCGGAACCATATCATGATCTTTTACAGTAAACTTGGTCACTAGAACCACCTCCTCTTCTAGAAGGAGCAGCAAATAGGCTCAAGGAAGCTCCAAACGGGCTCGGGGGGATTTGAACCCTCGACCACCTGGTATCTTCATGCAAAAACTTAAAAGCCAGACGCTCTGCCTAACTGAGCTACGAGCCCCCGCAACCTGGCATGCCTTAAGCCTTTTTCCTTGCACTAAAATGTGGAATAAAAGCATCCCACATAAAGCTTTTTCCCTCGTAAACTTAGACACTCCCCACTAGGCGGGCTATCTCCGTGCCGACCTCTGAGGTGGTTGAGCTACCTCCGAGATCATATGTCTTTACCCTGCCTTCAAATAGGTTCCGCTCGATGGCCGCCACAATGTCCCTGGCGGCGGCCTCCTGGCCCAGGTGCTCCAAGAGCATAGCGCCCGCCCAGATGGTAGCGACGGGATTGACCTTGTTTTGGCCCTTGTACTTGGGCGCGGAGCCGTGGATGGGCTCGAACATGCTGGTGCCTTCCGGATTTAGGTTCGCTCCGGGCGCGAGACCGAGGCCGCCCTGAATCATGGCCCCCAGGTCGGTGATGATGTCTCCGAACATGTTGGGTGCGACGACCACGTCAAACCACTCCGGGTTCTTGACGAACCACATGGTGATGGCGTCCACGAAGTTGAAGTCGTGCTTGACCTGCGGATAGCCCTTCGCAACGTCCAGGAAGACCTCGCGCCAGAAGCCGTAGATGTCGCTGAGCACATTGGCCTTGTCCACGCTTGCCACCTGCTTTCTTCTCTTCATGGCCAGGTCGAAGGAATATTTTATGACCCGCTGGCAGCCTTCCTTGCTTACCTCGCCGATCTGGTAGCCGATCTCCTCGCTGTCGGAGTCGATGTCCAGGCCGAACTTGATATTGTAGAGCTTGCGCTTTACCTCGAAGTCGGCGTGGCTCTTGCCGCGACGGGCGCGACTGCCGATGCCTATGTAGAAGTCCTCGGTATTCTCTCGCACTACCACGAAATCGATATCTTTTGGCCCCTTGTCCTTGAGAGGGGTCCAGATGCCTTCCAGCAGCTTGACGGGCCGGAGGTTGATGTACTGATCGAGGTAGAAGCGCATGGTCAGGAGGACGCCTTTCTCCAGAACGCCGGGCTTGACGCGCGGGTCGCCGATGGCCCCGAGGTAAATGGCGCGATAGGCTGCAAGCTCCTTGAGTGTCTCTTCGGAAACCAGCTCTCCGGTCTTCAGATAATGCTCTGCGCCGAGAGAATACTCAATCCACTCCAGGGAAAAGCCGTGCTTGTCTGCCGCTGCTTCTAAGACCTTCTTTCCTTCGGCTATGATCTCCGGACCGATGCCGTCTCCTGGGATAACTGGTACTTTGTAATTCATGCCTTCACCCCGGCCACCTTCCCTCTGGTGTACTGCCGTCTGGTATATTCCACAAGGCCGCCCGCACCCACGATGTCCCGCAGGAAATCGGGAAGTGGCGTGGTCTTGTATGATTCGCCGCGCGTGACGTTGCGTATTATTCCGGCGGCCATGTCGACCTCGATTACAGCTCCATCCTCGATCTTGTCAACCTCCGGGCAGATGAAGAGAGGAAGGCCGATATTGATGGAATTTCTAAAGAAGATTCTGGCGAAGGACCTGGCGATGACCGCTGTGATTTTTGCCCCTTTCAGCGCCAGTGGCGCATGTTCTCGGGATGAGCCGCACCCGAAGTTCTCGCCGCCAACCACGTAGTCGCCCTGATGGACCTGCGATGCCATCTTTGGCCTGACGCCCTCGAAGAGATGCACTGCCAGCTCGCGCGGGTCATTGATGACCAGATAGCGCCCTGGGATTACCGCATCCGTGTCGACGTCGTCGCCGAATTTCCATGCTCTGCCCGCCAAAATGCTTCAACTCCAAAATGATGAACTAGTTTCCAATGAGGACGGTGTATATTAAAGTAATGCACCGGCGTTACAATCCTGCGCCGCCCCAACCGCTCACTTTTTAGCAGCGTAATGAACAAATAATGTTCAAGGCTTTTGAGCCTTCGGAGTGGGGATCGGCAAAGGGCTGTGCGCGGCGGGAAGACCGGCAGGGTCTAGCCTATCTGCGGCTCATCGATGGACTTTTTGGAGTCGTCGCGAGCTATCCTGTCAATCGATTAAGGATTATGCGCCAGGCAAATACGCCGGGCAAATCGGGCGAAATCGTTATCGTTGGCAGTGCCGAACCATACGAAGGCGAGCAAAGGAGCTATAACTGTAAAAGGCAACGGCATGGTTCCTGCCCGGGCGACCGGAGAGGAAAGAAAATCTCTAATCACACTCATGACTGACGACCGCATTTCTATGACGGCCAAGGGACGGGGTCATGAAAACGAATGCAGTCGGCCTGACAGTTCTTCGAGAAATGGCGGGCTTATCATCCGGGTAAGGGTCATCTTGATAAATTAGGATGGAAATATGACGGACCAATGCAATTATTTTGAGGTGCTCTGACTTGATCGATCGCAGCAAGGTTCTGGAGGTCTTGAAGGGTTATGATCTCAATGATCTGCGAATAGGGATGATCGCATCCCATTCCGCCCTGGACACGGCGGACGGCGCAGTTGAGGAGGATTTCAAGACGCTGGCGGTATGCCAGGAGGGGCGAGAGAAGCCTTATGCCAAGTACTTCCGGGCCGGGCGGGATAAAAAGGGCAAGATTGTGACAGGCATGATCGATGAGGTCATGATGCTCAAGAAGTTCCCGCAGATACTGGAGACTGAGAATCAGGATTTTCTCAGATCAAAGAACACTCTTTTCGTTCCCAACCGCTCGTTTACTTCTTATTGCGGCATAGATGCCGTCGAGGATCAGTTCATGCTGCCTCTGCTCGGCTCGCGCAATTTGCTGCGTTCCGAAGAGCGCGGCGACAAGAGGGATTACTACTGGATACTGGAGAAAGCGGGCCTGCCTTTCCCCGAGCCGGTGGAGGCGGAGGACATCAACCAACTGGTCATGGTCAAGCTGCCTCATGCCGTGAAGACTTTGGAGAGGGGCTTTTTCACCGCCGCGTCCTATGATGAGTACTGCCAGAAGGCGGACGCTCTTCTCAAGCAGAACGTCATCGACCAGGACGGCATCGAGTTGGCCAGGATCGAGCGCTACATCATCGGGCCGGTCTTCAATCTTGACTTCTTCTATTCGCCCATCACGGAAAGAATTGAGCTGATCGGAATTGACTGGCGCTTTGAGACGAGCCTGGACGGCCACTGCCGCCTGCCCGCGCCGCAGCAGATGACGCTCAACGAGCGGCAGATCAACCCGGAGTACACCGTCTGCGGACATAACTCTGCAACGCTGCGCGAGTCGCTGCTGGAAAAGGCGTTCGTGCTGGCGGAAAAGTACGTCGAGGCGACGCAGGAGTACTACAAGCCGGGCATCATCGGACCCTTCTGCCTGCAGACCTGCGTGGACAAAGACCTCAACTTCTACATTTACGATGTCGCGCCGAGGATCGGCGGAGGCACCAATGTGCACATGGCCGTCGGGCATCCCTACGGCAACGCTCTCTGGCGCACCAACATGTCCACGGGGCGGCGGCTGGCGCGCGAGGTTCGGATCGCTGTGGAGAACGACTGCCTGGATCAAATCGTCACCTGAAGCGAAGATGACCGAAGAACAAGCTCAAGAACCCCGGGGCGGGCAGGCGGGTGGCCCGGAGATTCCGGGAAAACTGAAGCGCACGGTGAAGAAGCTGGCCGCGGCAGGGGAAGTGCCGGTGCAGATCGCGCCGGCCATCCTGCGCAGCCAAGCCTCGGAGCAGATGCTGGCCATTGCCAGGATCGGCATGATGGATAAGATCCTGGGCTACCTGGTCACCACCCAGAAGAATGTTCACTTCGTGCGGCCCGGCTTCGCCTGGGACAAGGTGCAGACGGTGCCGCTGGACCTGATCGACCGTGTTGAGTACGTGGATGAGTTTCATACCAACAC
>JAJRAT010000208.1 GCA_028682845.1 Methanothrix sp.
GGTGACAGTGCGGCCAAAGAGAAGGATGCCCAAAGGCACGGAAAGGCCGCTGAGGTGGATGGCCTTCCGCTTTATCTCCTTGACCAGTTTTGCACGCCACTCCGGGGAAAGGCTCGACAAAGACAATTCTTCACAGCCTACTCTTCGATCTCGCGCTTTGTTTCGTCCTTCATGCTTCCTTTGCCGGCGAGAGTATTGTGCCTGCCGCTTCGAATTTTATAGTGCCGCAAAGCAGCGCCTGCAGCGTGTTCGCTACCTGTGCAAGAGGCACTTTGATCTGGAGCATGGTGTCTCTGTCTCGGATGGTGACCGTGCCCTGTTCTATGGTCTCATAGTCGACTGTAACATCATATGGCGTTCCGATCTCGTCGTTGCGCCGATACCTGCGTCCGATGGACCCGGATGTGTCGTAATCGACGCGAAGTCCGAGGCGGCGCAGCTCATCCACAATGGCCCGGGCAGGGCCGACCAGCTCTTTTCTGTCCATCAGCGGCAGAACCGCGACCTCGATAGGCGCGACTGCCGGAAGGAACTTGAGAACGGCACGGCTCTCGCCATCCACTGCATCCTCGTAGTAGGAATGGTCGAGCACGGTGTAAAGGATTCTGTCGATGCCGAAAGACGGCTCAATGACGTGAGGAATGACCTCTTCGCCGCGAATCTCTTCCTCCACGCTCTCGAAAGAGACCAGGGTCGGCTCGATCTCGATGGGCTCGCCGTCCACTGTTAATCGGATCATATCGCCCTTCAACTCCTCCGGCGAGAGGGCTTTGAGGGCTTCGCCAACGGCTTTGGCCTTGCCCTTGAACCTGGGACCCAGGGATTTGAAGTCGGGCTTGACCACGAGCTTTTGTCGCTTCACCGGCTGGTCGTAGTGCACGAAGACGCTCAGGTTGACCTTGCTGGTAGCTGCATGGGCTTTGAGGTCGTAGTCCGTGCGGTCTGCCACGCCCACAATCTCAATCCAGCCCAGGCGGTCCAGAAATACCTCGGCATCCCAGCAGTCTGCGGCATAGTGGGCCATCTCGTCCGCCTTGTGCTGCCGGAAGCGCAGCTTGTCGGGAGCGACGCCGATGGCCAGCAGGAACTGGTAGGTCCTGGCCACGTAGTAAGCCAGCGCCTGGTGAGCTACAACGCCTCGCTCTACGGCCTCGCCGAAAGTCATCTCCTCTTCCACGCCCTTCTCCTGGGCGGCCTGGGAGTAGAACTTCATGCGGATATCCCTGATCTCTCCGAAACGCGGATGGGTCTTGTCGCGCGGATCTATGAAGATCTCCGCCTCGGCCTGGGTGAATTCGCGCAGGCGGATGACGCCCTGGCGGGGCGAGATCTCGTTGCGGTAGGATTTGCCGATCTGCACCGCCGCGAAGGGCAGAGAGTCGCGGAAGTAGCGCAGGAGCCGGGGGAAGTTGATGAACATGCCCTGAGCCGTCTCCGGGCGCATGTAGCCTGTCATCTTGTTCCCCGGCCCGATCATGGTCTTGAACATGAGATTGAACTCGTAGACCTCGGTGAGCTGGCCGCCGCATTCGGGGCAGCCGATCTCGTTCTCCTGAATGGTCTTGTAGATCTCCTCATTGCTCAGCGCATCGGGCACCTCGACGATATGCTTGATGAGGTGGTCGGCGCGATAGACCTCTTTGCATTCTTTGCATCCGGTTAGCGGATCGGAAAAGCCGCTCAGGTGGCCTGATGCCTGGTAAATTCCTTCCACGCCGATAGTGGGGGCCTCGATCTCGGCAAAGCCCTCTTGAATCACGAAATATTGTCTCCAGATGTCCTCGATGCGCCTCTTCAGGGGCGCGCCCAGGGGACCGTAATCGAAAAATCCCGCCGCTCCACCATAGAGCTCAAAGGCCGGCCAAAGGAAGCCGCGCCTGCGGGCGAGTTCATTTATCTTCTCGTTCTTATCCATGCCAATCCTCGCTGTGGTTTTAAGAGCGCCGGAGGTAATTTAATCTTTGGCCGGGTCCGGCTTTGAACCGTCCCGAAATTCGCCGCCCGGAGTCGCTTAAAATTGCAGGCAGACGGCCGGGACGCTAGCGAGCCTGTCAAGCCTTGCGCCTTTCAGGTTTCCGGGAATGACCGCCCCTCAGACTGCCTTCTATCCGGGACTGAGAAATGCGTATGGGCAAAGAGCCACTTGCCGCCCGTTTTGCGCAGCACCACCGTCATTCTTCCCTGCAGACGCTGCCGCTCGCCTCCGACCGTGGCGGAGATGATGCATTCTGCGGCACACCAGGCCACATTGCCGTCGCCTGCAACTTCCATCGGGCCGAAATCAATGTCCAGATCTTCGCACTGAGCAAAGTCTCGATGAAGCTGCTTCTTCAGCTCTTCGGTATTTCCGACCTTCTCATCCGGCCCGGAGCCGAAGCCAAAGAAGCCTGCATCGGTGGCAGCCAGCAACATATTCTCATCTTTCTTTGAGTAAGCGGTCTTATATCGCCCCAGGGCGGCGATGATTTCTCCACGATAATCCGGATCATTTGACATGCCATCCTCAATGGCTGGATTCCTATTAGTAGTTGGTGTGAATTCAAATTAATCACAAATGTTTTAATGGATCTGCAATTGCATTAAGAAAAATTGGCATCTGCACGACGAAGGATTAGCTTTTTCACGACGAAGGAGCGGCCTTCGCGCGACGAAAAATGGCATTCGGAACTTATCTTAATCTGAAAACAGACTGATTTAAGCATCAGTGAGCTGCAAAATAGTGAAGACATTAGAGCAGGATATATGCCTGCTCGGTATGTCTTATCCGTAAGTGGAGACCGCCAGGAGCATGCCGAAGGCGGCGGCGACGGAGCAAAGAAGGATCAGGTCGCAGTATTTATGATGCGATAGTCTCTTCAGGCTGACCAAAATCGGATTGCAGTCGTTTTCTTTCATCTCCTCACTCTCCATTTCCATTTTTCTAACCCCACTCACCCTGTGCATGTACTCTACTTGGGCCGTCTTGATTTAAGTAGCTATTTTTCACATTGATGTGTTATTGACGCAATGACCTTCTTTTTTGGATCATATGAATCTCATCTAGCCCTTGGATAGGTTATTTTGTGGGGAGAATACGCACCATGTTATCCGTTGTCCTCGGCATCATTTTGCTGATTTGGGGTCAGCAGGGGGTAATGTGGAAGATTTGTATCATTCGCCGGAGAATTGCATACGAAACGCCGGGCGCAATTGCAGGAGTCCGATCAGCCGAAAACATCATTCCTGCATATGTTGATAAAACTCATCTGCCGCCTCGGCAAATTGAAATAGAATTTTCAAGGCATAAATGTGATAATCCGACAGCAAATTTGTGTCTAATTAATATATAGAACATTAATTGGCGTTTTTATCAAAAATAGAACGATAATCTTGTGGAGATACCGAAATACCATCATCGTTCGTTCTGTCCTAATTTCATATATGGTTCAAGAAGTGGTGTTGTTGGCAAGATCACTGCCTTCAGGATGATTGAGGCAGGATGAGCAAAGAGTGGCTGCATAAAAAAAGCGAAGACGAAAACGTGAAAGAAACTGAAGAAAAAATCCGAAGAAAGAAACGCGAATACCGATCCAAGAAGATTGATTGAAGGTGATGTTCGAGCTAGATGAATGAATTGTTCGAGCCAAATGAATGAATTGATTGATGAACTCATTGGATAAATTAGTTAAAATAATTAACAAAGCAAATTAAACAAATAAATTGAATAAATTGATTGAATAAATTGAATGAATCGGCTGAGTCGAAATAAGCATCAAAAAATTAGTGAGGAAAAAGATATGAAAATATTGCACTATTTAGCAGCGTTGTTGCTGCTGGGCTCCATGACCATGTTGGCCGGCGCAGCTTCCGAGGCAACTTTGACCGTCAATGTTCATGACGGCGATCTCAATGGAACACTTCTTTCCGGAGTTCAGATCACCGGAACCGATGCATCAGGCAATGCATTTGAAGGAACCACAAACTCTGACGGCATTGCTGAAATCAGCGGTGAGCCCGGAGCCTGGACATTCACCTTTGAGAAGGACGGCTACGACCCTCTCTACCTGAAGTATGACGCAACGACCAGTGAAGAAACCGCAGCATACATGGAGAAGTCCTCCGACGCTTCCACGTCGGGGGCGTCCTCTCAGGACTCCGTCGACCTTACGATATACGTTCATGATGGATCTATTGACGGCGATCTCCTCTCCGGCGTGGCCATAGCCGGAACCGATGCGGCAGGAAACAGCTTCGAAGGAAAGACCGGCTCCAGCGGCACGGCAATCGTCAGCGGAACGCCGGGAACCTGGCAGTTCAGTTTCGAGAAGAGCGGATACGAGCCGCTTTACCTGACCTACAACGCCACGCAGACGGA
>JAJRAT010000040.1 GCA_028682845.1 Methanothrix sp.
AGAAGTAGTTGTTGTCTCCTGTGATGAACTTGCCCAATTCATCTATGAAGGCCCCAAAGCCAAAGCCGCCCAGGACTGCCACCAGATAGTAGGCAGATTTGTTGATATAGGCCAGGGCAATGACCAGGGCGACCATCATCAGCACTCCTCCTAAAAGCACATGAGCGATGTGCAGGTTGCCGGGGCTGAAGGATGGATAGCCTGTCAGGGCCAGGAAGAAGCGAATGCCGAGCACCGAGAAGGCGGCGGTGACCAGGAACAGCTCCAGAAGGCTGGCCGCCTCCAGGTTTCTCATGAAATGCCTGTTGAATAGCTTCATCAGATCTCTCCTGGATTTGGATATGCTTCATTCATTGCCCAAGCAAAGAAAACGGGCAGGTCGGTCGGCCCAATTTTTTTAGCTCTCCTCCACCGGATAATAGTACTCTCCCTGCTCCTTTTGAGTCCTGTCAAGCCTCGACTCCGGCTTATTGACCCTTGGTCGGCGTGTCTCTTCGTCTCGCCGGAAGGTGATGTTGATTGCTTTTAAGAAGGCGTTCATGCCCTCTCGCATCTCCAGCGGCGTATGGGCGATGCCCACCCGGCCTGGCTCGCCATCAAAGACCATCAGCCTCTCGGCCAGAAGGTCGATTAGGTAGATGTCGTGATCCACGACCAGCACAGTCTTCTCCGAGGCCTCGGCAAATCGCCTCATGACTTTGGCAGTCAGCATTCTCTGCTCGACGTCCAGGTGCGCCGAGGGCTCGTCCAGCAGGTAGAGATCAGCCTGGCGGCTAAGGCAGGCCGTGATGGCGACCCTCTGCAGCTCGCCTCCGGATAGCTCCGTTAGAGTCTGATCCATGAGCATCTCCAGGCCCATTGGCTTCAAGATCTCAGTCTGGTAGAAGCTGCTGTCAAAGTCATGGGTCACGCTTCGAAGCAGCCCCTGCACAGTCACATCGGTATCGGCTTTCAGGTACTGGGGCTTGTAGGAGACCTTGAGCCGGCTGTCGAAGTCGCCCGTCGTAGGCTTCTCGACACCAGCCAGTACCCGGATGTAAGTACTCTTGCCTATGCCGTTTGGACCCAGGATGCCCACCACCTCTCCGCGGCGAATGATGCCCGGCTCGGCCTGCAACGAAAATGATGAGTATTGAACTGAAAACGCATCATAAGCGATCAAGGAGGGTATATCCTTCTCGATCCTCGGGGCGTGGATCTCAAAGGTGATGGATGTGTCGCGGAAGCGCACATTCTCCTCAGGAAGGTTGCCGCGCAGGTACTGGTTGATGCCTACTCTCACTCCCTTCGTCCGGGTGATGACTCCATAGGCCCCAGGCACGCCGTAGATGAGGTGCACGTTTTCCGCAAGAAGGTCGAGCAGAGCCAGGTCGTGTTCCACCACCATGACCGCCCGGTCCTTTGCAAGGCTCTGCAGGATGCGGGCCACGTTGATTCTCTGGTAGATATCAAGATACGGGCTGATCTCATCAAAGAAATAGAAATTCGCGTCGCGAGCAGCTGTCGCCGCAATGGCCACCCTCTGCAGCTCTCCTCCTGAGAGGCTTGCGATCTCTCTGTCCATGAGCTTGTCTATGGAGAGCCGCTGTACCAGATCACCGAGGGCGCCGCGTTCGTCAGTCTTCTCCAATAGGCCGCGCACCGGTCCCTTGTAGCTCTTTGGGATGCGATCGACATATTGGGGCTTGTAGGATGTCTTGACGCCCTTCTCGGCCACCGTTTTCAGGTAATCGCCGAGAGCACTACCGGAAAACCTCTGGTAAACGTCATCCCATGTGGCATTCTTTCCAAGGTTCGGCTGAAGGATTCCTGACAAGATGGACACCGCCGTGCTCTTGCCTATGCCGTTGGGACCCAAGAGGCCGGTGACCCTTCCGTCTACCGGCACCGGCAGGCCGTAAAGGGCAAATCCGTTCTGGCCGTACCTGTGAACCGGGTCCTCCATCTCCTCAGGAAGATTTGTGATGGTGATGGCTCCAAATGGGCATTTCCTCACACAGATCCCGCAGCCCACGCAGAGGTTCTCAGTGATGAGGGGCTTGCTATCCACAAATACTATGGTCTCGTCGCCGGTTCTCACCGGCGGGCAGAAATACTCGCACTCTTTGGAGCACTTGCGGGGCTGGCAACGGTCGCGATTGATGATGGCAATCCTCATTTTTCCATCCTCAGTTGAGAAGAAGCGTCCAGGTAACTATCCAGAGATCGACTGCCATGAACTCTACGTAAAACCAATCCTTGGTCTTGAAGCTGTTTGCATCTATGTTCATAAAGGAATATGTATTTTTTTGGATAAGGAATGTAACCAGTATCACAGACAGCATCACAAAGTGCCATGGATAGGGTGTCAGCGCATCGCCTGCGTGATAGCAGACAAAGCCCCCGATTGCACCGAGGACCGAAGGATACACGGTCTTGATTATTCCATCAATTCGGTTCTTTCTGCGTTCAGCCGCGCTCATGGGCTTGACCTTGGGCGGCAGCTTGGCAGCCTGTCCAACCGATTTACCATTTTCTGCGGGCGCGAGCCTTGAGTCCTGCTTATTGCCAGACTTTTTCTCTTTCTTGGCCATCCCTCCATTGGATTTCATTATACGATAATAGCGTTTTGGTCCGGGAAAAGTCCAAGTACTATAACTTTCAAGAGCCTCTGCATGTGTATGTCGTAGCGGATGCTTCGGTATTCATCTGGGGCAAGAGGCCTATAGGTGATTTGATAACAGTCCCTGCTGTGGAAGCGGAGCTGAAAGATATTCGGACCAAAGCCCTGCTTGCCATCTTCGACACCCGTGTGGAGAGTCCATCTGCACAGGCGCGAAAGGCAGCAGAGTGCGCCGCTGGGCAGACGGGAGACCTCAAGGTTCTCTCGTCGGCTGATCTGGATGTCTTGGCCCTGGCCCTGGAGCACGGAGCTGTTCTCGCTACCGACGACTACGCTGTCCAAAACGTCGCTCTTCACCTAGGCCTGAAGATCGAGCCCATCGGACAGCCCAGGATAAAACGGGTGCTCAAACATGTCCAGAGGTGCCAGGGCTGCGGCAGCAGGTTCGAGGGGGAAGCTTGTCCTGATTGCGGAACTCCTGCCCGAAAGAAAAAGAGGTGCATAAGATGAAGAACATTGAGAATTTGATGAAGAAAGCAACTGAACTGAAGGCGGAAGGGCTGGTGGAAGGCCAGATCTCAGAGGAGCTGAATGTATCCAGCGAGACAGTTACATGGCTGCTTACCCATGCTGAGAAGGCGAGCACATCTCCCGGTCCCAAGGATATCTCTGTTGACTGGTCGATGATCGGCAAGAGCGCTTTCCGGCTGAACCACGTATCTGAAGCCCTCTCCGATATCATTTATGAGACATTGGACGAAAACGACTGCGGAGTGGATGTAGTGGTTGGCATTGCCCTATCAGGCCTTCCTCTCGCCAGCATGGTGGCCAACAGCCTGTCGGCTGATCTGGCCGTCTATACGCCGAGCAAGCAAATGCTCACCAAAGAGAGCGGCAAAGCACGCGGCAACCTGAGCGCCAACTTTTCCGATGTCGAGGACAAAGAGTGCATCATCATAGACGATGTGATCACATCCGGCAGAACGCTCGAGGAGACTGTCGAGTACCTGGATGAGCACGGCGCGAAGATCAATGCCATCGCTGTGCTGATCGACAAGAAGGGCACAGATGAGATTGCCGGAGTGCCTGTGGTGGCTCTACTGAAGGTCATAAGAGTAAATTAATCTGGATTTTGTCAGAGATAGCTGAGAATGGCCGAATGGACGGCCATTCCCATATCGTCAGAAAGCCTTTTAGCATTCCTGTATCATCCTCCGCTCACAAGCTGATAGACTATGTTCTCCGAGGATGAGTATCGATTGGACTTCTTCGTGGATGAGGGATTCCAGCGCAAGAAGTGCGAGAAATGTGGCAAATTCTTCTGGACAAGAAACGTCGAGAGGAAGACCTGCGGGGACCCACCCTGCGATCCCTATACCTTCATAGGCTCTCCCATATTCAAGCGCATGCATACATTAGACGAAATGCGTGAGCACTACCTGAGCTTCTTTCAGGCCCGCGGCCATGCCCGCATCAAGAGGTATCCGGTTGTGGCTCGATGGAGAGACGACATTTACCTGACAATTGCTTCTATCGCCGATTTCCAGCCGTTTGTCACCTCCGGACAGGTGCCGCCGCCTGCGAACCCCCTCACCATCAGCCAGCCCTGCATCCGGCTGGACGACCTTGATTCCGTCGGGCGCAGCGGACGGCATCTCACCAC
>JAJRAT010000050.1 GCA_028682845.1 Methanothrix sp.
ATCCCTCTTGATCAGAATTATCGTAACTCTGCTTTCGGTTCCCAGAGAGTCCTTGTTGATCAAATCCAAGAAAATATGAAAACCGGGCGAGGGTTCACTTCATCTCCGACCTAAAGATCGGGGAATTCGTGACCATCTGCGCTCCCAATGTATTAAATCCCGGTTTTTTACTTGATCTTCTTGTGAAACACCCGCTGCGCCTTTCCCTCGCTGCGGGGCAGGTGGCCGATGGGGAAGACGTCTCCCTTGGGACTGAAGCCCAGCGCCTCTTTTAGTGCCTTCTCCACCATGAAGCCTGTCACGCCCGGCTCTGCTTCCACGTTGACCCGCACATCGTTGACGCCGTCGATCTCCTCGACGATGATTTGGTAGTTGCTGCCGATGCCTGGAATGCAAAGAAGCGTCTGCTCGATTTGCTTGGGGAAGAAGTTTACTCCCTTGACAATGAGCATGTCGTCCCGGCGGCCTGTTATGGGCGCAATCTTAAGATGCGTTCTGCCGCATTCGCATTTTTCCCGGCTGATGACTTTGGTCAGGTCGGCGGTGCGGAAGCGGATCATGGGCAATGCCTCACGATTTAAGGCCGTGAAGACAAGCTCGCCCTGCTCTCCGTCATCTACCGGCTCTCCGGTCTCGGGATCAATGATCTCCAGGATGTACTGGTCTTCCCATACGTGGATTCCGTCGTGAGCCGAGCAGTCCATGCCGAGCGTCCCCACGCCGCCCGATTCGGTCATGCCGTAAATGTCGTAGACATCGATATTCAGGCCGGAGGAGATCTTCTTTTTCATGGACTCCGAGAAAGCCTCCGCTCCGAAGATGCCTATTTCAAGGTCGGGAAGAGTCTCTTTCTGCTCCTGCAAGACCTCCATGATGCGCACGCCGTAGCTCACTACGCCGGTAAAGACGCGGGTCTTGAGGTCCTTGGCCAGGCGAATCTGCCTTGCCGTGTTTCCGGGCCCGGCGGGGATAACGAAGAGCCCGGCAGCTCTCGCACCGTGATACATGCCGAAGCCGCCGTTGAAGAGGCCGAAGAGGGGAGTGATCTGGGTGGCGTCGCCGGGCCTGGCACCGGACATGCGGTAGCAGCGGGCCATGCACTCCGCCCACTGCTCGAGATCGTGCTGGGTGTAGGGCATGACCACCGGCGTGCCCGTGGAGCCGCTGGACATGTGCATCTCCACGATCCGCTCGCGGGGAACGCAGGAAAGCTTCATGGGATAGCTCTCTCGCAAAATATCCTTGTTGGTCATGGGCAGCCTGACCACATCATCGACGGTCTTGATGTCATCCGGCCTGACGCCGTGGTCATCGAAGAGCTTTCTGTAAATTGCATTCGAATCGTAAACATGCTTGACAGTCGCCCTCAGCCTCTTCGACTGAAGGGCTCGAATGTCCTCTTGCGAAGCGGTCTCCGCCGATTCGTTATGAAAATTGCCGTTCTTGCTCATGAAAAGTTCCTTCCGAGTTCAAAAGCTTTCATATTTAAATCCAGGAATTTCTCCCGCACACACTGCTTGATGGCTTTATGCCAGGCATCGAGGGGCAAATCCAGGCCGCGGGAGATGACGCCGAGCAGTATGATGTTCGCCGCCCGAACGTCTCCAAGCTCGGTGGCCTTTTTCGCCGCATCAATGTAAACCAATCGGGGAAATACTTTCTTCAGCATCTCCTCCACGTTGGCTGGATAGCTGGCCGCTCCGGAGGAGACGGTCACAGGGGTTATGCTCTCGGCACTGACCGCAGCAAGCCCCTGCGGCGCGATATAGTCCGCATAGCGCAGGGCTTCCACATGTTCGAGGGCTCCCAGGATCTGGGCTGACCCTTTGGCCACCAGGGGGCTATGCACATCTTTGCCGTAGCGGATCTGGGCCATCACCGAGCCGCCCCGCTGCGCCATGCCGTGCACCTCGTTGGTCTTGACCTCGAACCCGGCCTGCATGGCTGCCTGGGCCAGGATCTCGCTGGCGAGCAGGATGCCCTGACCGCCCACTCCGACCAAAACAACGCTTTGCGTATCATTTTTTATCATGCTTGCTTCACCCCCGCAGGATTTCTTATGGCTCCGGCTGGACAAACCTGCTCGCACAGGCCGCAACCGCCGCAGAGCAGTTCATTTATCTTCGGCTTTTCGCTTCCGCCTTCGATTGCCGGACAGCCGAGGCCGAGGCATAACTCGCAGCCCTTGCACTCATCTGTTTGGATCGTCCGCACCGGCCCGACTCTTCTTCTCTCCCGCAGGGGGCAGGGCGCGCGCGAGACTATCAGCGACGGCTCTTTTGCCGCCATCTCTTCGGATATGACCTGCCCGGTATTTTCAAGGTTATAGGGATCGATCACGGACACGCGGCCAATTCCGCAAGCCCGGCCCACGTCCTCGATGGATATGGTTCGAGTGGCCTCGCCCATCAGCGTCCTTCCCGTACCGGGATGATCCTGATGGCCGGTCATGGCTGTGGTACGGTTGTCCAGCACGATTATAGTCGAACTTCCCTTGTTGTAGGCGATGTCGATAAGCCCGGTTATGCCGGAATGAAAGAATGTGGAGTCTCCCAAGACGCCCACGACCTTCTTTTGTTCGCCTGCCTTTTCCAGGCCGTGAGCCATCGATACTCCTGCACCCATGCAGAGGATGGTGTCCATCCTGTCCAGCGGCTTGAAGGCTCCCAGGCTGTAGCATCCGATGTCGCCCGTGACCACCACATCGTGCTTGGTCAGGGCATAAAAGACGCCGCGATGAGGACAGCCGGGGCAGAGCACCGGCGGACGGGGCGGCAATTGATCGGCGAAAGCGACACTCTTTGCCGCTGTCACGGGCCGCCCTTCCATCTTCAACCTGGCTGCCTTCAGCCGGTCCGGGTCAAGCTCCATGATGCCGGGAACAAACTCCCGGCCACGGCATTTGATTCCCAGTGCCAGAACATGCTGCTCGATGAAGTCGTCCAGCTCTTCCACCACCAGGATTTCGTCTACTCCGGCGGCAAACTCCCGGATAAGCGCATCCGGGAACGGATAGGAGAAACCAAGCTTCAGAACGGAGGCTTCCGGCCAGACCTCGCGGGAATACTGGTAAGAGATAGAGGATGTGATGATGCCGAGCTTCTTTTCGCGCCATTCGATGCGGTTTATGGATATGGACTCGGAGAGCTTTTGCAATTTCATCAGCCGATCCTCAACCCTGTGGCGCATGGGTCTTCCCCAGACCGGGATGGGCACAAAGCGGGGAGGATTCTTGACCAGGCCGACTTTTTTTTGCGAGACTGCTCGCTCCTCCAAATGCACCAGGCTGCGGGAATGGCTGACGCGGGTTGTGGTGCGCAAAATTGCAGGGGTATTGAACTCCTCGGATATCTGCAAAGCCAGCTTTACGAAGTCCTTGGCCTCCTGGCTGTCGGAGGGCTCGAAGAGCGGGACCTTGGCAAAGCGGGCGTAGTTGCGGGTGTCCTGCTCGTTTTGCGATGAGTGCATGCCCGGGTCGTCGGCCACGCAGGCCACAAATCCTCCCTCCACGCCAAGGTAGCTCAGTGTCATGAGCGGGTCGGCAGCCACGTTCAACCCCACATGCTTCATGGTGACGATGGATCTTGCACCTGCAATGGAGGCTCCTGCCGCCACCTCGAAGGCCACTTTCTCGTTGGGGGACCACTCGCAGTAAACATCGGGTTTGTACTTCGCCAAATTCTCCAGGATCTCCGTGGATGGAGTGCCAGGATAGCCCGTGCCGACGGTCACACCGGCTTCAAAGGCCCCACGGGCAATGGCCTCGTTGCCGGATAATAGTTGTCTCAATGCCATCTTCCTCTGCATAAAGCCTTATTTCATAAAGCCTGAATTGTTGGGATTGCTGAGAATTCGCTGATTTTTATTGATCGTTTATGCACATCACTATACATCAAAGACACATCTGGCGATCCAATTTTGGGCTTATAATTCTTGTGGTCAAACCTTTAAATCGAGGCTCTAAACCACGGATTCGAAGGTTTTAAAGAACCTTAATAATAGTTATATAATTAAAAAATAGACTCCTTGGAAGAGATTCATACTTTGGAGTTCATCCAAGGTCGAAAGCTATCGATTATTTATTTTGTTCGGACCGTTGAACTGCTGGGTGCAGGAGCGTCGCTGTGTGTTTCAGCCGAGGTTAGGCTGGTGATGGCTGGTATAGCGCTTTCTAAGGCAGGCGTGGTGAGGGTTGATTGGGAGTTCGTGTAGGTCGTGGTTGATAATGTGGTTCCGGTAAGATTGGTCAGGCTCAAAGCTC
>JAJRAT010000167.1 GCA_028682845.1 Methanothrix sp.
GTTCAAAGGAGATAATGATGCACGATTTCATTCCCATTGCCAAACCGATCATTGGAGACGAAGAGATTGCCGCCGTTGGGGATGTGATGCGCTCCGGCATGCTGACCCAGGGAAAGATTGTGGAAGAGTTCGAAGAGGCGTTCTCGAAGTATCTGGATGTTAAACACTCCATTGCCGTCAGCAACGGTACCATTGCTCTCGACCTGGCCCTCAAAGGCTACGACTTGCAGCCCGGCGACGAGATCATCTCACCCGCCTTCACTTTCATCGCCACAGCCAACTGTGCTCTCTACCAGGGCTTGAAGCCCGTATTCGCGGACGTTGACCCGAAGACATTCAACATCGATCCGAATAGCCTTGCCGAAAAAATAACCGGCAAGACCCGCGCCGTGGTTGGTGTGCATCTTTACGGCCAGCCCTTCGACCTGAATGCAGTGCAGCAAATCTGCCGGGACAAGAATCTGATTCTGATCGAAGACTGCGCCCAGGCGCACGGCGCACAGTTCGGCGGCAAAAAGGTTGGCGGATTTGGCACCG
The DNA here is from genome assembly GCA_028682845.1 of Methanothrix sp. Classification (GTDB taxonomy): domain Archaea; phylum Halobacteriota; class Methanosarcinia; order Methanotrichales; family Methanotrichaceae; genus Methanothrix. The sequence continues at coordinate 538 of JAJRAT010000167.1, forward strand.
GCTGCTTCTCTTTCTACCCGACCAAGAACATGACCACGGGCGAAGGCGGCATGATCACCACCAACGACGACGCCCTGGCGGCGCGGCTTCGCCTGCTGCGAAATCACGGCGATACGGGAAAGTACAACCACGTGGCTCTGGGCTACAACTATCGCATGATGAATCTGCAGGGAGCCATCGGCCTCGTGCAGCTCAAGAAGCTGGAGGATTTCACGGCCAAGAGGATCAGGAATGCCGAAATCCTGAATAAGGGCATCATGATCAAGGGCCTCACCACGCCCTTCCGGGCCGCGAATGTCCGGCATGTCTATCACCAGTACGTCGTCCGGGTCGAGGACAGCTTCCCCGCCGGCCGGGAGAGGCTCATGGAGTATCTGCAGTCGAAGGGCATCGGCTGCGCCGTGCACTACCCAAGGCCCGTTTACGAGCAGCCGCTCTATCAAAGCCTGGGCTACGGCAAGGAGAAGTGCCCGGTGGCCGAATACGTCTCCCGCAGAATTCTGAGCCTGCCTGTTCATCCCTCTCTGAAAGAAGAGGATCTGGAATACATCGCCAAGACCATCAACGAGTTCGGAGCCTGAAACATGGATGTCGGAGTAATCGGCGTCGGCGCTATGGGCAAGAACCATGTGCGTGTCTACTCGGAATTGAAAGGTGTGAGAAACGTCTATGTCTACGATCCCATACCGGAGAGCGCAAATCGCGCCAAGGATATCGCCACCGTCTGCAAATCGATGGATGAGCTGCTCGGCAAGGTGGACTGCGTCAGCATCTGCGTTCCCACAAAGTACCACTTCGAGACGGCCAAGAAGGTTATCGAGGCCGGTGTTCACTGCCTGATCGAGAAGCCCATCACTCTCACGGTCGAGGAGGGCCGGGCGCTGCTGGAGATCATCCGCAGCAAAGACCTGACCGTCGGCGTGGGCCACATCGAGCGGTTCAACCCCATCGTGGATGAGATCAAGAAGATCGCAGGCCAGCCGGACTACGTCTCCATCAAAAGACACAACCCCACCTCAAGCCGCATCACCGACGCATCCGTAGTCGAGGACCTCATGATCCACGACATCGATATCGTCTTCAATGTGCTCTTCCGGGGCGATGACGATTTTAAGATTCACAGCGCCGGAAACCGGAACGTCTGCGAGGCTATGGCCGTCTTCGCGCATTCGGTGGTCAGCATTTCCGCCAGCCGCCTGTCTTCCAAGAAGTTCAGGACGTTTTACGTCGAGGCCGAAGACTTCACGACGGAAGGCGACTTCATGACTCAAGAGGTCTACATCTACCGAAAGCCCGGCAAGTACGGCGTGGAGAACGAGAGGTATTTGCAGGAGAACATCATCGAGAAGGTTCTGGTCAATAAGGTCGAGCCGCTGAAGGTGGAGCTGAAGGCCTTCCTCGATGCGGCCGGGAGCGGCAAACCGTTCGTCGTAACCCCGGAGCAAGCCCTGAAGAACCTCGTGGTCTGCGAGGAGATCAAAAAGGGACTGAGAGACTGAACCGGAAAAACTGGCCTGCAAGAGACGAATGAGATAGCGAGCAAAGAATAACACTGTTGTGATCTACAGAGACGGATAAGGTCAAGCGAGATTCAAGGGAGACAAAAATGAGCGACATCTGCCCCTACTATGCTCATCCCACCTCCGTGGTCGAGAGCGGGGCCATCGGAGACGGAACAAAAATCTGGCACTTCGCCCATGTGCGGCGGGATTCCAAGATCGGCAGGAACTGCAACATCGGCAAGAGCGTTTACATCGACATCGGCGCAGAGATCGGAGACAATGTCAAGATTCAGAACTTCGTCTCCGTCTACAAAGGCGTGCGCATCGAGGACGATGTCTTCATCGGCCCCTCTGCTACCTTCACCAACGACCTATTCCCTCGCGCCTTCGTCTGGGATGAGGATCACGTGGTGCCGACGCTCATCCGCCGGGGCGCGAGCATCGGGGCCAATGCTACGGTGGTCTGCGGGATCACGGTGGGTGAGTATGCCATGATCGGCGCAGGGTCCGTGGTGGCCGGGGATGTGCCGCCCTTTGCTCTCGTCATGGGAAATCCGGCCCGGCAGAGGGGCTGGGTCTGCCGCTGCGGCAGGAGGCTGGAGAAGATGGCTGGAAAAGAGAGCGGCGCAAATAAAGCCTTTTATAAATGCACGGCGTGCGGAATGGAAATCGAGATCCAGGAAGGATAACTAGAGATGTCTGAGAATAGTGAGCAAATCGCCGTCATCGGTCTTGGCAACGCCGGGCTGCCCCTGGCCGCGGTGGCGGCAGACAGCGGCCTTGCGGTCGTGGGTGTGGACATCAACGAAGAGCGCTGCCGTCTCATCAACCGTGGCTTAAATCCAATCCCGGAAGAAGCGGGTCTTGAGGAGTTGATAGCGAAGCACGGCGGAAAGAATCTGGTGGCCACGCCGCATTTCGAGGATGCCGCGGATTGCAGCACGTTCGTAGTCATTGTTCCCCTTTTCGTGGATCAAAGCTTCAATCCCGATTTCTCCATCATGGAAAGTGCTGTTCGGTCTCTCGGCAAGATTTTGAAGAAGGGAGATCTGGTGGTCCTGGAGACCACATTTCCCCCCGGAACCACGGACGGAAAGGTCCGTGCGTGGCTGTGCGAGTCCAGCGGCCTGAAGAGCGGCGAATTCTTCCTGGCCTATTCGCCGGAGAGGATCATGACCGGATACAGCATCTCCCGGCTGCGAGAGTTCCCGAAGGTGATCGGCGGCACGGACGAAGAAAGCGGTTTTCGTGCCTACCAGGTTTACAAAAAGTTCATCGCCAATTTGCACCTGGTCTCGTCTGCGAAAGTGGCCGAGATGATCAAGGTGATGGAGGGCTGCTACCGCGACGTCAACATCGCCCTGGCCAATGAGCTGTTCAAGATCTGCACTGACCTTGGGATCGACTTCTTCGAGGCCAGGGATAAGGCCAACCACGAGTTCTGCCACATCCATCTGCCCTCTACCGGCGTTGGCGGCCACTGCATTCCCGTTTATCCCTGGTTCCTGATCAAAGAGATGGAGAAGCGCGAGAAGTTCAGCTTCTGCCGGCTTCTTTCCGCCTCGCGCCAGGTCAATGATGAGATGATCGAGTACTGGGCGGAGAAGATTCTTCTGGCGTGCATGAAAGTCGACAAGCCTCTGGCCGCCGTCAAGATCTGCATCAAGGGCATCACCTTCCGATCCGGGGTCAAGGAGTTCTACCACAGCCGCAATCTCGCTCTGGCGAAACTGCTCGCGGAAAAGGGGCTGGACGCCTATGTTTTCGATCCGCTGCTCACCAAGCCCGACGTGGAAAAGAAGGGATTTCGCTATCTTGAACCGGGGCAGGCGGATCTGGTATTCGATCCCTTCCATTTGATGTTCGAGTGCCCCGAGCGCAAAGCCGCAGGGCAGGACAAGTCGAACGAAGGCAGGCCTAGATGAAGGTTCTGCTTCTCTCCAATCAGCCGGAGAGGACGACGAGGCTGATGATGTTCAAGGGCACGCTGGAGCGGCTGGGGTACGACGTCGTCGTTCCGCGCTTTGGTACCACAAGCTGGGTGGGTGTGGCAAGAGAGGCCAAACAAGCGCTGCTTAGAGAGTCGCCTGATGCCGTCCATCTCTTCAATGTGCCGGACATAATCTATCACGGCCTGGCAAAGCTGAGGGGAACGGGATTTAAAAAGCTCATCTATGACTATCGATCGCCCTGGGGAGTCGA
>JAJRAT010000115.1 GCA_028682845.1 Methanothrix sp.
GTTCACATTGAGGGCAATGGCCGCAGAGATGGAGATCATGACGATCACCAGAATTCTGTTCACCACCATCATCTCCTTCATGGTGGCCGTGGGGCGCAAATAGCGCTGGATCAGGTCGCGCGATATGCAGGAGGCTCCCGAGGTGGCGAAAGTGTCCGTGCAGGACATGGATGCAGCGGCAAAGCCGATGGTGAGCAGAGCCAGCAGCGCCGGTGAGACGTTGTCGCTGATGATCTTGAGATAGAGCATCTCAGCTTCAATCTCGCCCGTGGGGCGCGGGTAGAGCACGGACAGGCCGATGGCCGTAAGCAGGCAGCAGAAATATACCAGGGCCAAAAGGCCCGCGCCGAGAAGAAGTCCGCGTTTCGCGGAACGCTCGTCGCGAGCCGCCCAGATCTTCTGCCAGGGGTCCTGTTCCGCAACAAATCCTGGCACCAGCGCCAATTGGAAGACCAGAGCGCCCATGAGGCCGCCCAGGATGAACAGGTTCCACCAGTCAGTGCCGAGAGCGGTCGAGGCGGCGAGGAAGGAGACGCCCTTCTCGGCACTCAATCCCAGCGATAGGTATGCGACATAGATCGCAAGGCCTGCCAGCAAAAGGTACTGGATGAGATCCGTCCAGACCACGGCGCGAAAGCCCCCCACGCTGACATAAAATGCAACCGAGGCCGCCATGATCAGGATGGCGTAGATGGGCTCGATGCCGAAGAACGTGCCCAGCACCAGTTTGAATCCGATGAAGTCCGTCACCGAGAAGAGTATCATGATGATGGTGACGGCCAGGGCCACGGGGGCGCGGATGATGGGATCGTACCTGATCTCCATAAGCTCCGGCTGGGTCAGCGCCGGAATGTTCTTGATCCTTCCTGAGATCGCGGCAATTATTATCAGCCCGGCGATGTTGGGGAAGACCCAAATCCATATCGAACCAACGCCCATGAGAAGAAATAGGCCCGTGGCCAAGAGCAGGGCACTCGCCGTGATCCAGGCAGAAGCAGCAGAAAATCCGATAGTTATGGGCCCAAGCTCCCTTCCCGCCAGCCAGAAGTCCGTGACTGATCGCTGGCTGCGAGCGGAGTAAAGGCCAATGCCTACTAATGCTGCTATGTAGATCGCGAGGAATACCAGGAATAGTGAATAAGCATCCATGGGTTAACCACCAAAGGCGGCTTGGGGTCTTGTTCTATTTAACTTGTAGGACAGACGAATTTTCGAGGAAAGAAACTAAATTTGATTTAAATCACTTTGAATTGGGATGGGCCGGCTTTTCAGCCCATCTCCAAATCACAAATTGAGATCAGCAAGTACTTAAGCGCGAAAGAGGCAAGGTTTTGAGCGAGGTTTTCGGATGAGGAGCGATATTGCCAAAGCAGGAGCCCAAAGGACGCCTCATAGGGCTCTTTTTAAGGCTACGGGCCTTACGGATGAGGAGATCTGTCGTCCCTTCATCGGCGTGGTCAATTCCTACAATGAGCTGATTCCCGGACATATTCATCTTGATAAGATCGGGCAGGCGGTGAAGGCGGGCATACGCTCTGCCGGAGGCGTGCCTTTCGAGTTTCAGACCATTGGAGTGTGCGACGGCATCGCTATGGGCCATGCCGGCATGAGATATTCTCTTCCCAGTCGCGAGCTGATCGAGGACTCCATAGAGATCATGGCCCAGGCGCACCAGTTGGACGGCCTGGTCATGATCCCGTCCTGCGACAAGATCGTGCCGGGGCATATCATGGCAGCCGGGAGGCTCAACCTGCCCACCGTGGTAGTGACGGGCGGCCCCATGCTCCCCGGATTTGCCTGCGACCAGGAGCTGGACCTGATCAACGTTTCCGAGAGCTGGATGGCCGGAGGAGAGACTTTGCCTTTCCTTGAAGAGCATGCCTGCCCCGGTGCGGGATCATGCGCCGGTCTCTTCACCGCCAACACTATGGCCTGCATGACCGAGGCGCTGGGTCTCAGCCTTCCCGGCTGCGCCACCATCCATGCCGTGGATGCCAGGAAGATTCGCATCGCGAAGAGGTCAGGTACCAGGATCGTGGAGCTTGTGAACAAGCAGATCGCCGCTCGCGATATAGTCACGGAGAAGTCCATTGAGAACGCCATTCGCGTGGACATGGCCATCGGAGGCAGCACCAATACCGTGCTTCATATGCCCGCCATTGCCTCTGAATTCAATCTCGATCTCGATCTCGTCACCATCGACCGGATCAGCAGGGAGACGCCGCATCTGGTCAACCTGAGGCCGGGCGGGCCCCATCACCTGATCGACCTGGATCGGGCCGGAGGAATTCCGGCTATCATGAGCAAACTTGCCTCCAAGCTCAATTTGGATGCCCTGACCGTCAGCGGCAAAACACTGGGCGAGGAGATCGCGACATTCAAGCCGGTCAATCCCAAGACCAATGCCGAGGTCATCGCGAGCCTGGACCATCCCGTCCATGCCGAGGGCGGCATCGCCATTCTCTACGGGAGCCTGGCTCCGGAGGGCTGCGTGGTAAAGCAGACGGCGGTCTCCGCGGCCATGCTCAAGCATGAGGGTCCGGCGAAGGTCTACGATTCCGAGGAGGATTCGATGGCTGGAATCATGGCCGGGCAGATCAAGGCCGGTGATGTGGTAATAATCCGGTACGAAGGCCCGAAGGGGGGCCCCGGCATGAGGGAGACCCTGGCACCCACGTCGGCCATCGCGGGGGCGGGCTTGAGCGAGTCCGTGGCTCTCATCACCGACGGCAGGTTCAGCGGCGGCACCAGGGGTCCGTGCATCGGCCACGTCTCGCCGGAGGCAGCCGTCGGCGGTCCCATTGCCCTGGTCAGGCAGGGCGACCTTATCCGAATCGACATTCCCGGTCGGAGAGTCGATCTCCTGGTCGAACCGGCGGAGCTGGCGCGGCGAGCCGGGGAATGGAAGGAGCCCGAGCCGAAGATTAAGACGGGCGTGCTGGCACGTTACCGCAAGTCGGTCACCTCGGCCAGCAAGGGCGGCGTCTTGAGATGAGCGGGATCAGGTGCTTCGTGGCCGTGGAGCTGCCGGCCCCAATGCGTGAAGAGATCGGACGCCTGCAAGGCCAAATCGCGGTGGAGGGTCTGCGCCCGGTTCGACCGGAGCTGGTCCACGTCACCATAAAGTTCCTGGGAGATGTGCCGGAAGGGAAAGTCAAGAAGGTCTCCGAGGCACTGGCCCGAATCAAGGTCGCGCCCTTCGAGGCCCGGGTGGCCGGCATGGGTGCTTTTCCTGGCCGGACGATTCGCGTGGTCTGGCTCGGCCTGGAAGGCAACTTCGAAGGGCTTTACCAGGAGGTTGAATCTGCCCTCGCGCCCTTCGGATTTGAGCGCGAGGAGCGGGGCTTCAGCCCTCATGTAACCCTGGGCCGCGTGGGCCGTCCGAGTCCGGAGATTAGCCGCACTTTAGGTGAACGAATTGCCGCTCTTGCGGATACGGATCTTGGCCACTACTCCGTGGATCGGTTTTATCTCAAGAAGAGCACGCTGACTCGCGGAGGACCCATTTACGACAACCTGTCCGAATTCCTTCTCTCTGATAAAAGATGAAGTGCTGAAAAGGGTCAAGCCCGGCCCCGAAGACCGATCGCGACTGCTTGAAGTGTCGAATGCCATCTTATCCCAAATCGACAATCTGGCCAGAGAGCGCGGCCTGTCTCTGAAGGCCATGCTGGTGGGCTCGGCGGCCAGAGATACATGGCTCGCCGGAGACCACGATCTGGATATTTTTTTGGGCGTATCTCCCGATGCGGATATTGCCGCGGCCCTGGAGGTGGCGAGGCTTGTCTCAACAGAGTATGAGGAGAAATATGCGGAGCATGCCTACGTTCACGCCAAAGTGAACGGCTTTGACGTCGATCTGGTGCCATGCTATCTGGTTGACGATCCAACTCACCTGAAATCCGCAGTAGATCGTACTCCCTTTCACACAAAATATGTCTCCTCTCGCATCGTGGGCCGGGAGGACGATGTGCTGCTCCTCAAGCAGTTCATGAAGGGCGTCGGGGTTTACGGATCGGAGCTGAAGGTAGGCGGATTCTCAGGCTATTTGACCGAGCTGCTGGTTTTATGTTATGGCTCTTTTGCCGGGGTCTTGCGGGCGGCATCCGGCTGGAAAGCCCGCGAATATCTCGATCCCGAGGGCCACGGCGAGCTGGAGCACGCCGAGCCGCTGGTAGTTGTGGACCCCGTGGACCCGAAGAGAAA
>JAJRAT010000076.1 GCA_028682845.1 Methanothrix sp.
GGACTATACGCATCAATTTTATGATGTGAGTGGTAATTGCTTCAAACATCACAGGTAACAGTCAAATGAGCATCATGATGGCCTTGGAAGAATCGAGAAATCACTCGATTTCTAGATTGTGCCGGACGGAGGCCCTCTTGACCACATCGTTGCGTTCGATCGTGAATGCCTGGAGCTCCGCTCGCTTGCCAGGGACCCGTCAGTGAGATGCAGCTCGCAGGATGAGCTTAATTTCTGACACAGCCTCTATCGAGGATGTGAGCGTGATGTCCTGCGGCCCCAGGCTCCTGAAGAACACGTTGTCCTCGTAGCTTTTGTTGAGGAGGGCCTCCCTGGGAACGAGGCGCAGCGTCTGGTATTCCTGCAGCGCGATTACGAAATTCTTCAGCTCCGGGAGATAGCGCTCAGGATCAATCTTATTGAGCTTGAGTGGGGCCCCTAGGCGACCAGGACTAAGATGGAGAAATGGGGCATTTTCGTCGCGACGACGGGCGATATAACTGAATCACCAAGCGTTGATTGAACCACTCAACTTGAGCATGGACGAAAACTATTTTGCGTAGCATCCAAGGGTTCATTTTGAAGGTGAAAAAGGATGGATTCTGAGATAAGTAAAGTGTCCGTAAAAAAGCTACTTGATCACTGGATCGAGCACAACGAAAGCCACAGCAAATCTTTTCGCGAGCGAGCCGGGCAAGTGCGGGCCATAAGCGAGAAGGCGGCTCAGGACATTAACGATGCCGCAGATCTGATGGACAAGTGCACACAGATGCTGAAGAAGGCCGTGCAGGACCTTTAAGAGTTATGATTTGGACTGAGGGATACGAAAATGGAACTGGTTTTTATTTACGAAATGGAAAGCGATAAAGCCATGAAGAAGATGCTGGACGAGGAGTTCTGGAAGCGCCTCGGGCCCACCGTGCGCGAGTGCAAGGCGATGGGGCTGGAAAAGTCCGGCATGTGCATCTACATAAAGGCCAGGGATGAATTGGCGCTGGAGGCCAAGAAGCTTCTCGCGGAAACCCAGGCCAAAGAGCTGACCGGCAGCGAAGGCGAGGCACTGCTCAAGTCCTTCCGGGATGAGTCCGAGGCGGCTGAAGCCGGAATGGGTGCCATTTTCGGCTAATTTTATTTTTTTTTCGCGTTCACCCGCCGCCCGAATAAATGCGAAACTGATGATAGACCACTTTTCCAAAACGAGTCCTTCCGACCTTTTCTATTGCGATCGTACAAAACCCTATCTTCCAAAAGGCAAATAAGCTTGCACGTCCTGGCAGGCAGCACATGTCCCGCTTTCTCGTGGTCCTCGGCACCACATCTCACTCCGGCAAGAGCACCCTTGTCGCCGCTATCTGCCGCCTGCTCAGCAATCGCGGCCTGCGAGTCGCGCCTTTCAAGTCACAGAACATGAGCCTGAACTCCTGGGTAACCCAGAACGGTTCGGAGATCGGCATCGCCCAGGCGGTGCAGGCCTGGGCCGCGCGCACGGAGCCCACCGAGTTCATGAATCCCATCCTCCTCAAGCCCAAGGGCGACCGGACCAGCCAGGTCATCGTCCTCGGCAAGCCGCTGGCCGACAAATCGGCTGAGGAATACTACCGGGACATCGAGAGCCTAAAAAGTGTGGTGGACCGGTCCATTTGCGAGCTGGAGAAGGATTACGACTATATCGTGGTGGAAGGCGCGGGCGGTGCGGCGGAGATCAATCTGTTCGACCGGGACATCGCAAATATCTACGTGGCCCGCCATCTTGGCGCTCCAATTATCCTTGTAGGAGATATCGAGCGCGGCGGCGTCTTCGCCAGCCTTTTCGGCACAGTCGAGCTTCTGCCCGAGGATATTCGCCCGCTGGTAGCAGGCATGGTGATCAACAAATTCCGGGGAGACCCCGCCATCCTCGGATCGGGGATGCAGTCATTAGAAAAGCTCACCGGCGTTCCGGTTTTAGGCGTTCTGCCTTACCTTGATCTGGATATCCCGTCCGAGGATTCGGTCTCGCTGGGCGACAAGAAGACCGGCCCTGCCGGAGGTGAGGTTGAAATCGCCGTGATCAGGCTGCCGCGCATCAGCAACTTCACCGACTTCGAGCCGCTGGAGCGCTTCGCCCGCGTCAGGTATGTGGCTTTGGGCGAGCCGCTGGGCCGCCCGGACGCGGTGATCATTCCCGGCACCAAGAACACAGTCTCCGACCTGCGGGAGCTGAAGGAAAAGGGCATGGACCGGCAGATCCAGTCCTTGAAGGATACGCCGGTTCTCGGCATCTGCGGAGGCTACCAGATGCTGGGCCGAGAGATCATCGACTGCGGCATCGAGGATACAGTGGGAACCGTGCCCGGCCTCGGCTTATTGGATGCGGTGACGCGCTTTGACCTTTATGAGAAGCGAACCGTGCAGGTGAAAAAGACGGTTACGGGCGGAGGGCCGATCCTGGATTCCATCCGGGGCCAGGAGGTCACCGGCTATGAGATTCACATGGGCGTGACAAAGCCGGAGGGCGACGCAGCCTTCGGGGATGACGGCGCAGTGGCAAAGAGCGGCCTTGTCATCGGCACATACCTGCACGGCATCTTTGAGAACGAGAATTTCCGCAATGCGTTCCTTGATTTCCTTTACCGCCGCAAGAATTTATTGAGAGATCCGGCAGCTTCCGCTCAAAGCGACGGCTACACAGTCTTGGCGGAGTGTATCGAAAATAATTTGGATACGCAAAAGATCTGGAAGATGCTCGAAATAGGACCGCAATAATGAAGCTGGGCGTTCTCTTCTCCGGCGGCAAGGACTCGGTCTATGCCTGCCGCCGCGCCATGGAAAAGAACGAGGTAGCCTGTCTCATCACCCTTGTCTCCGAGAATTTGGACAGCTACATGTTCCACACCCCCAACATCCGACATGCAAAAATGCAAGCCGAAGCCCTGGGCATCCCCCAGCTCGCCCGGCCTACCCGCGGCGAAAAGGAGGCGGAGCTTGCGGATCTGGAAGCGGCCATATCGGCGGCCAAAGAAAGATTCGGCCTGCAAGGCATCGTCACCGGAGCGATCGAGTCCGTCTATCAGGCGACCAGGGTGCAGAGGATCTGCCGCGCCCAGGACCTGTGGTGCTTCAATCCCCTCTGGCAGATAAATCAGGTGGACTATCTTCGACAACTTGTCTCGGAAGGCTTTTGGGTCATCATCAGCGGCGTCTTCGCTTATCCGTTTGACGAGTCCTGGCTGGGATGCGCCCTGACAGAAGAGCGCATCAGGATTTTGGAAGGGCTGCAGAAGAGATACCAGATCCATCCCTCCGGTGAGGGCGGCGAGTTGGAGACATTTGTCCTCGACGGACCCATCTTCCTAAAGCGTTTGAATATCTTGAGTTCCTCGAAGACCTACGCGAACTTCAGGGGCTTTTTTACCATCAACGGGTTGCAGTTGGTGGACAAATGATCCTTCTGGTGGACCTTTGCTACGAAAAGGATTCGCTCTCACAGTACGAGTTCGTGCACCCCATCTTCGACACCCTCAAGCGCTCAGGCTTTTCCTCGGAAATTCGCCACTTCACGGAATTGGAGAGACGCGAGCGGGAACGGTTCGATCGAATAGTCCTCACTGGTACGGCGCTTAAAGACAACGATTTTGCCGAGAGGATAGATCTGTTCTCCTGGCTGGCGGAATGCAGAAAGCCGATATTGGGAATTTGCGCAGGAATGCAGGTCATCAGTGCAGTCTTCGGCGGCCAGATCGTTCCGCAACCGGCTATCGGCCTTGAGGCGATAAGCATCATCCGCGAATCGGCGCTTCTGGGCGAGCCGCGAGAGATAGAGGGCTATCACCTTCATAACTATGGCGTGACTCTACCGGAAGGCTTCCTGCTCCTGGCCGGGAAGCCGGGCGAAGTGGAGGCGTTCTGCCATCCGGCGCGCCCCATTTTCGGCATAGTGTTTCATCCGGAAGTTCGAAACCGCTGGATAATTGAGCGGTTTGCAGGATTGCCGTTCTGATCAGAGAGCCGCCGTCACTTCGCTGCAATTTGGATTTTCTATCATGGGGCAGCCGGAACATCTGTTCCTTCGAAACCAATTTATGTAATGAATCCTCACGTCACATACGCTATGCAAGACTATTCCCTAAATCAGTTCCTGGCCCTGGCCGGGACGCCTCCACTGGATA
>JAJRAT010000165.1 GCA_028682845.1 Methanothrix sp.
GTCAGGTGACGATACTCGCGCCGATAGTTCGCCAGAAGAAAGGAACCTACGGCCAGCTTTTGAAGGATCTGAATGCAGAGGGCTTTTCTCGGGCGCGGGTGAACGGGGAGATCCTGCGAACCGATGAGGAGATCGAGCTGGACCGCTACAAGAAGCACGACATCCAGATCGTCATGGACCGGCTGGACCCAACCGAGGACCGATCCCGGCTGGTGGAGGCCATCGAGAATGCCCTGAAAAGAGCGGATGGGCTCGTCGTGGTTCTGAAGGCTGATGGTGATGAGATCTTGTATTCAGCCAAGATGGCGTGTCCCGTCTGCGGCATGGCCTTCGAGGAGCTGCAGCCGCGCATGTTCTCCTTCAACAGTCCTTTTGGGGCTTGCGAAGCCTGCAACGGCCTTGGCATACGCATGGAGTTCGACCCCGATCTGATTATACCGGACAAGGATCTATGCATCGCCGACGGTGCCGTGGCCCTCTACCGCAACGCTGTGGACGGCTGGCGCGGCCAGCATCTGGCTGCGGTAGCCAAGCACTTCGGCTTTGATATATTCACGCCAATGCGCGACCTCACGAAAGATCAGTACAACGCCCTGATGTACGGCTCGGATGAGCGCATCAAGTTCAGCATGAGTATGAAGAACGGCGATGCGTACTGGTCGCACAACGCTTCCTGGGAAGGGCTGATACCGCAGAGCGTGCGACTTTATGGGCAGACCAACTCCGACTACCGGCGCGAGGAGCTGGAAAAGTTCATGAGGGTGCTTCCATGCCCGTCCTGCGGCGGCAAGAGGTTGAAGCAAAAGATTTTGGCCGTGAAGGTCGGTGGCCGCTCCATCGTGGATGTTACCGATCTGTCCATCCACGAATCCATCGCGTTCTTCGAGCAGCTTGAACCGACGCTCTCCGAGAAGGATCAGGAGATCGCCCGCCAGGTCCTCAAAGAAATCAGATCCCGTTTGGGCTTCATGGAGCATGTGGGCCTCGGCTACTTGACGCTGTCCCGCAACGCCGGAACACTGTCTGGCGGCGAGGCGCAGCGCATCCGCCTGGCAACGCAGATCGGCTCAAACCTGACCGGCGTTCTCTACGTTCTCGACGAGCCGTCCATCGGCCTGCACCAGAGGGACAACGCCCGGCTCATCGAGACCCTGAAGGAGCTGCGGGACCTCGGCAATACTTTGATCGTCGTCGAGCATGATGAGGAGACTATTCGCAGCTCTGACCATGTTCTCGACATCGGCCCCGGAGCAGGGATTCACGGCGGCTATGTGGTCGCGGAAGGAACGCCGCAGGAGATCGAGAATAACCCGGCTTCACTCACCGGCCAGTATCTTTCCGGCTGCAAGAGAATCGAGATCCCGCCTACCCGGAAGTCGAGCAATTCGTACATCCGCATAAAAGGCTGCAAGGAGAATAATTTGAAGGATGTCGATGTCGAGATTCCCATCGGCGTCCTGACCGCCGTTACCGGCGTATCGGGATCGGGCAAGTCCACGCTGATCTATGACACTCTCTACCGGGCTCTCATGAAGAAGATCTACAAGTCCAGCGAGACGCCGGGCCAATATGATGAGTTGATCTTTGATTCGGAGATCGATAAAGTCATCGTCATCGATCAAAGCCCCATCGGCAGGACGCCCCGCTCCAATCCAGCCACCTACACCAAGGTCTTCGATCCCATCCGCCAGGCATTCGCGGAGGTCAAGGAAGCTAAAGTTCGCGGATACCAGGCGGGGAGATTCTCATTCAATGTGAAAGGCGGGCGCTGCGAGGCCTGCCAGGGCGACGGGCTGATCAAGATCGAGATGAACTTTTTGCCGGACGTCTACATCGAGTGTGAGGAGTGCAAGGGCACCCGCTACAACCGGGAAACCCTGGAGGTCAAATACAAAGGCAAGTCCATCGCCGAGGTGCTGGACATGACTGTGGAGGAAGCAAGAGAGCACTTCCAGAATATCCCGACCATTCGGAGCAAGCTTGACACTCTGCTTGGCGTGGGACTCGGCTATATCAAACTTGGCCAGAGTTCGACCACACTCTCAGGCGGCGAGGCGCAGAGGATTAAGCTTACGCGGGAGCTGGCCAAGAGAGCCACCGGCAGGACCATTTACCTGCTCGATGAGCCGACAACAGGGCTGCACTTTGATGATGTCAAGAAGCTGATTGCGGTTCTGAACGATCTGGTGGCAATGGGAAATACCGTTGTCGTGATTGAGCATAATCTTGATGTGATCAAGTCTGCTGATCACGTCATCGATCTTGGGCCGGAGGGCGGAAACGCTGGTGGGCGGATCGTGGCTGCGGGGACACCGGAGGAAGTGGCAGGAGTGGAAGAGAGCTATACCGGGAAGTTCTTGAGGCGGGCTCTTTCCGCAGGCCCCCGCGTTGACATTGCATCTGAGCGAAAAAAAGGGAAAAAACGCAAAGTCTCTGAAAGATAATTGATATGAGGTTGGCGCGATGCTTTATCGCTTATTTTTTTAATGGACTGTGAATATACGAAAACTTCCACGACATTTGCGTTCGATGCAGATGCGACTTGGTGAAAGCAAAAGTTTAAAGCAATGTTTGACGATCTCTTTTCGGAGAAGATAAATGAGCCAAAGTCGCAGCCGAAGCGGTGAAATTTCTCTCGGCCCCTGCCCGCCTGATGAGTTTTCGGGAAGGGCAGACGAGAGAAAAACGCTTCTTGAAGTCCTTCAAGAGGCAAAGGATCATGGACAGGTTGTGATGATCTCAGGCCGACGCGGCTCGGGAAAGTCCTCTTTTTTGAGTTGGGCAGAAGATGAAATTCAAAATGAAACTAAAGGATCGAATTGCCCAGCGATCAGAAAAGAATTCTTAGAGACAGCAGGGATGGTATTTTTCACCTATCGAGAATTACTTACAAACCTGAAAGAGCACCAGAAGTTCGGCTGGTTCAGAAAATCGCTTGACGATCCCAAAGTTAAGAAATCCATCGAAGTAGGTTTGGGAATAATAGAAAAGATGTCTTCACTGGCAGGTCCCGCCAGCATAGGAGTAGAGGCAGGAGTGGCCGCAGCCAGGGGATTTCTTCCCACCGAAAATGTAGATTACACTCAATTGCTATCCTCTTTTCTTCAAATGTTCCGAGCTTTGAGCGAGAAGATGGTAGAAGAAGACAAATTTATGGCCATTCTCCTGGACGATGTCCAGTGGTCATCCGGGCCTGACTTCCAATTGATAAAGGACCTAATTAAGAGTCTTCCGACCAGAATAGTCCTGATAATTGCTTTTCGTGTAGAGGCTGAGAATGAGAAGAAACATGCCGAACTGCAAGGTGAAATCTCCAGATTCGGTCATAAAGAAATTAGGCTTGGCGGAATGACAGAGGAAGCAGTCAAGGAATTTGCCTCGCGAAGATATGGCTTGTCCATCGATGATCAGACGGCAGATTTCTTGAGCCAAAAGATTGGTGATCCCCTCTGCTTAGTAGGCTGCTTTAACCTGCTACAGAAACGTAACCTATCTCCAAGTATTGGCAATTTCAAAGCGATCTTGCCCCAGGCGCTAGATTCTGCGAGATGCATATACACAGGACTTGATTCGAAGTGGCAAAGCCGAGTAAATTCTCTATGTATTTTGCATCCGCCTTTGCGATTGTCGGTGATATCCTGCATGCTAAAAGAGGAGGATTTGGTCGTGCTGAAAGACGAACTCGACCAGAGTCTGATTTTCAGAAGATTAGAAACCGAACTCTACGATTTCGCGCACCCTTCCTTGCGAGAATACCGCAGAAAAGAGCTGCCGGAAGGTGCCGCCGTAAAGCTGCATTCTCAAGCAGCCAAATGTCTTGAGAATTTGGAGGCGAGGTTATGAAAAATAGAGATATTGATAAACAACTTGTTGATTTATCCCTCGCCGAGCATCTCTTCTATGCACAGGAATACGAAAAGGCGTTAGAGCTAAATCTTCGAATAGGCCAGAGGCTTTACGATCTATTCGATTTTGATTCTGCACTTCAATTTACGGGTCGTGAATCTCTAATAGGTTTGAATTTTGTGATATGGATATGTTAATAATTCATGCAGGTTCCATATATGATCGATTAAACCAGCTTGCTTCGCGGGGCAGTTGAATTTTA
>JAJRAT010000216.1 GCA_028682845.1 Methanothrix sp.
AAAGCTTCCTCTGCCCCATAACATCATCGGCGAGATGCTCCGCTATATTATCTCCCACGAGGTCGGCCACACCCTCGGGCTGCGGCATAACCACAAGGCGAGCCAGGCATTCACCATCGAACAGCTTCGCGATCCCGCATTCACTAGCGAATACGGCGATACGGCATCCATCATGTCCTACGGACGGCTCAACTACGTGGCTCAGCCGGAGGATAACGTAACGCGGCTGATACCGATGATTGGACCCTACGACAGGTTCGCAATCCGCTGGGGCTACAAGCCCGTGCCGGGAGCCACGTCGGCCATGGATGAGCGCATAACCCTGGACTCCTGGGCGGCGGAGGGCGTGGAAAATCCCTGGCTCTTATTTGGAGGCGAGGATGATCCGTCTTACACCGATCCCACTGTGCACACGGAGAACATCGGCTCGGACCGGATCAATGCCACGGCCCTTGGAATTAAAAACCTGGAGCGGGTGATGGGCTATCTGGTCCCGGCCACGGTCAGCAAAGGCCAGGATTTCAGCAAGCTTGGCACTATGTACGATGCCGTCCTGTCCCAGCGCTTGAAGTGGCTGGGATCTGTGGCCAAGTTGGTGGGCGGCGTCGAGGAGACGAGAACTCTGGCAGGCAGGGGCGATGTGCAGTTCAGGCGCGTTCCAAAGGAGCGCCAGGAGCAGGCTGTCGAGTTTCTTATGGAGAACTTGAGAACGCCAAAGGAGTTCATGCCCACAGATGTGATCGACAACATAACTTCCAGCGGCGCGACCAAAGAAATCCTCGCCTCGCAGGAGCTGATTTTATACGGCCTTCTCAATGCGCACAGGTATCAGCTCCTGGCCGAGGAGGGCATTTTAGAACCGGCTTCCGCTTATAACCTGTCGAGCTTGCTTGGCGACGTGCAGGACGGGGTCTGGGAAGAGCTTTCTCAAGATAGCCAAGACCGCATTCATATCGATCCCGTTCGCAGGGACTTGCAGAGATACCACCTGTCCCTGCTGCAAGATCAACTGGCCGGAAAGGACAATTCAGCATTCGCGCTGGCCTATCTCTTGACCATCGGCCTGGACCTGAAGGTAGACCGGACACCGGGCGACACACTGGACATATCCTCCGACTTCAGGCCGGCTGCCATGTCAAGCTTGAAGGAGCTTCGCGGAAGGATCGAGACGGCCAGGCAAAAAGGGGCTGATGAGGATACGAGAAGACATCTGGAGGATTGCCGGGAAAGGATTGACGAGATACTCATCGAGAATGTGCCCGGCAACGCCAGCAGCCTTTCGGCAGGCTAGAAAATAGAAGATCCGGTGCGTGAATCCGTTGCGTGATTACAAAGCAGCGAGATATAACGGCGAGATAAAAATTTCAGGGCAGCGTCGGTAGCTGCCCTTGCGCCCACTTTTTCCATGCGGGTCTTCTGATTTTTTTAGGCGGGTTCGCGCACAGGTCGCGAGAGTCTTACCGAAAGGAAAAAAGCCGGTTTTTTCAGACGCCCGGCAGTGCATCGCTTGGATTTTGCGGCTTGGTTCCCGGCACGGCTCCAACCCAGGTATAGTAATCTGCTGCCGGATATCCGAATATTCTGCCGCTGGCATCGGGATACGGAGTTCCACTGCTTGATTTCTTATAATTGGCGACGGCGATCGGCGAGCGCAAAAACTCGTTCATCAGGGTTTGATTGCCGGCGAATGATGCCCACAGGAACTGATTATACTGATCAAGATACGTGTTATATTGTCCAGCATAATCCACGACATATTGGCCGCGCCCAAAGTATTCACCAACGAACAATCCGATCTTCAGCCCGTTGGCCACGCCCTTCTGATAGTCGGTCATCTCTCCATTGGCCGTTATTGCGGCCAGCGAGAGTATAATAAAGACGGCAATTGCAGGCATCCACTTCATCACTAATCATCTCCTGGATCATTGCACTCTTGTATGAGTTTTTAGCTTTTTTCATTCCGGGCTTCAAGAAGCTCAAAGGACGCGGAGGATAGAAATGAATAAAATCAATACCAATTTATAATTTTATTTATACCTTTTGCAATTATACTTTTTGCAATTATCCAAATAGCCAAAAGGCCCGCGCTCCCCGACGCAATCAACCTGGAAGGATCAATAAAAATCAATGGCAATAGCAGCCTGCTATTGCTTGGCCAGGACAATCTCCATAGAAGAAACATTGACGGTCTTGCCATCCTCATTCGGAATGGCTTCCGTCCCGATGGTTATGCTCGCCACCTTGAGGTTTTGCATGAACCTGTTCCTGGTGATCTCAGCCGCATCCACGGCGCGGGAGATCGAGCGTCCCCTGGCCTTCAGTGTCACGCTTGTGATAGGTTTATTGAACTGTGTCATCACTGCAAGCACATAGTTCATGACTGGTTTGTCGCCGATGAAAATTACCGCACTGTCTTCTTTGTTTTCCATACCATCTCCCCATCCTCTCGTTTTTCTTGACCAGGTTATTAACCCTTTCTCTCTATGATCTCCCCGAAGGCAAAATTGGGTTTTACTGCATCGATCTTTACGCGCAGTTTATCTCCTAGCGTCGATTTGCGCACGATGATCGCGAAGCCGTCCACCATCGCCACGCCATCGCCCGATTTGCCCACGGAATCGATCTGAACATCCAGGATGTCGCCCTTGTGCACGGGGCTGGAAAGGAGCCTCTTGGCCACGATGTAGGTCTCAGCGCTCTCCTTTCGGGAGGCTTTGGGTGAGTGGGCCTGCACGGATGAGAATTCCCTGCGCACCTCATTCAGGTAGTCGATGAACAGGTCGCCCTGGAAGACCTTGGTCACGAAGTTGCCGCCCGGCTTAAGAAGCTGCAGCGCCGTGCGGAGTGCGGAGCGGGAGAGGTCGACGGACACGGCGTGGTCCATATCCCAGGCGCCGGTCAAGTTCGGCGCTGCATCGCAGATGACCACATTGGCGCTGCCGCCGAGTGCTTCTTTAATCAAATCAATGGTGCTCGCGCTGGTGATGTCCGCCTTGAAGGTGATGACATCCGGTATGGGCTCGATCGCCTCCAGGTCCACGCCCACGATCTTGCCGCCGGAGAGCTTGCGGGCCACCTGCAGCCAGCCGCCCGGAGCCGCGCCGAGGTCGACGACGCTGTCTCCGCGCTTGATCACATTGAACTTTTCATTTATCTGCAAAAGCTTGAAGGCTGAACGGGCTCGGTAGCCCTCTTCCTTTGCCAGCCTGTAATAGTAGTCTCTCTGATCTCGGGCCATCTTGGAAAGACTGTTCGCCGCCAAAGGATAAAGACTTGCCTCGGCTCGGGGCCTTTGGCAATGGACCTTTCAGTGAAGGCAAATTTGGAGGGTAGCTGACGACGAGAATTTGCGACGAAATTTTGCCGGAATAGCGAAGAGATTATAAGCGGCGGGTGTGACGAATAGGTTAGACGAGAGAGGAAGGGCGGCCGCCGCTGGCCAATTCTGGCCGGTGTGGAAAGTCCTCCCACCCCTGGACACACAGACATCCCAAAGGATGTGGGGCGAGAGCTCCGGCTCTGGCACAGAAACGAGACCGCGCCGCGTCAAAGCGATGATGCCGCAAGGCTGAGGTCGCGCGGGCCGCGGATGAAACGGCGAAACCCTGTGGGTGCAAGCCAAAATAGAGCAAAACCAAATTGGACGTCCAGCCAAGCTCGGGTATGGCGCTAAGCTGAATGCCGCACGGAACAGAAGGGGGCTTACTCTCCTCACTCGTTAATGATCCTAGTTAAGAAAGCAAAACAAAAATCAAGGCCGAAGTTAAGAAAGTTGATATAAAAATCAAGGCCAAAGTTAAGAAAGTTGATACAAAAATCAAGACCGAAGCTGAGACCAAAATCAGAGATCCGAATCAATTTTCTACTGTCGAATTCTTCTGCATGGCATTCAACTGCCTGGCGTCGTTGAAATAATTCTGAATTTCAGGCGAGTTCAACCCGAATTTGAAGAAAGCTCTTCTGAATTCACGATAGTAGTCCGGATGCTTTCGAAGCCGGTGAACATCGTCAAATATGGCAAGTCTTGAGTAAATATATGAATCACTCAGCCACTGTCCCATTTGGTTTGAAAAATCCTGATCGGCAGTCCCGGAC
>JAJRAT010000176.1 GCA_028682845.1 Methanothrix sp.
AGGCTACCAGAGGGGTGCAAATTAGGAATGTTCCTGAATCGGATGGAGACTGATTTAAATGATTAATAACGAATATAAGAACTCATCTGAAGTATATAAAGTCCAAACATTCAGGACTACACAGATTCGATCTGGAATGGAAACAACAAAATACTTGAAATGACGGCCAAAAGAAAAATAGACGCAGAGGAAGTGCCTTGCTTTAGGCCTTCTTCTGCTTCTTGCGGTACATGAATCCGCCGATGGCAACGATGATGATGATGACAACCGCAGCCGGCAGGAGCAGAGATGCAGAAGCTGCCTTAACCGTCACGGGGATCTTCATGCTCTCCGAGATGATGGTGTCGCCGTTGACATCGGTGTACTTGATCTCGCTGTTGATTCCGTAATCCTTGGGCGTGGCATCGGAATCGACATCCAGCCTGAAGACCACGTTCTTCGATTCACCGGGCTCTAATGTGCCGATGAATGCCTGGTCGTCGGTGGATGAGAAGGGCTTGAAGATGGAGAGCCTTGCTACGGCATCCTTGATGGGGTCGTCGCCGATGTTCTTGTAGGTGACGAGGACTGGAGACTTCTTGTCGCCGGCAGCCATTTTGCTTGATGAATTGAGGATCTCAAAGTCTGCCTGCTTCTTGACGACGATGGTGACGGGCACCGTCTGGTTGGCCTTTTGGTAGATGTAAGACTCCCGGAAGTTGGCAAGAGTCGGCGAGCTTCCGCTGGTGACCAGCGCCGAGGCATAGACGCGCACGTTGTCCTGATAATCGTAAGACAGGTTCAGGTTCAGAGGATACTGGCCGGAAGGCGCATGCTCACCGATCTTGATGGTGAACTTCAGGGGTGATTGTGTCTTGTCGCCCGACTTCAGGGATTGGACAACCTGATCGCCTGATTTGACGTCGATTTGCGGATTGCTGGAATGCAGGCTGGCGGTGATGCCAAGTGCGGTAGGCTTCTTGTACTCTTCCTGCAGCTCGGCGGCAGCCAGGGCGAACTCTTTGGGATTTTGCGGAGTTTGGTCTTCCTTGAAGCCGATGATCCGTCCGTAGTTGTTCAGGTCCACATACAGTGTAACGGTATCTCCCCGCTCGAACTCGTTCGTGCCGGATATGCTGGCGGAGATGCTGGGGCTTCCGTACATGGTGTAGTAATTGTCTCCACCCAGCTCATATGGAATATAGGTATTCTGAGCCAGGGATGGCGCTATAGCGGCCATTAAGCAAAGGCAAAGCAATGCCGGTTTGAAATTCATTTATTCTCCTCTTGCGTTTATGAATTTAAGCGATTTCATCAATTCTTGTTTTGCATTATTTACGGTTTCGCGTCGAATCTCCATGCGGAACATCAGCACGACGAAGACCGTGAAGGTTGTAAGCAGGGCAAAGATGACGGCGAGCACCGTGATGAGGCCGAAGTTATTGGTGATCAGGAATGTTGACGCGATCAGAGCGCCAAACCCGAATACTGTGGTAAGGCCGGAGGCCATCAGTGCCGATCCAATCCGTCTCGTGGTGATGCGAAGCGCTTCGCTGGGGTCTCCGACATTGTTCAGCTCTTCGTAGAAGCGTTCCATCATCAATATGGCATACTCCGATCCCACGCCGAGGATGAGGGCACCCAGAGCTGCCGTGAGGGGCGTGTACTTCATGTCCGTGATGTACATCACGCCGCCCATCCAGCCGATGACGACGAGCATGGGCAGCACGGGCAGCAGGGCCTTGATCAGATCTCTGTAAATGATCAGGAGCAATCCGAATATGAGCACCAATCCGAGCAGTGTCATCTCCGACCTGCCCGTGGTCAATGCAGCAATGACCGTGGTCATGACCACCGGGTCGCCCGTCTCCCTGACCGATACGTCGGCAGGCGGAGTCCTCCAGGCGATGTCCTTGTCGATCTCTTTGATGAAGCGGTCCGTACCCTCCGCACCCAACTGGGATACCATCTGGCCGACATTGAGGTCGATGATGGCCGTGTCATGGCCGTCCAGATACCTGCTGCGCACCGCATCCGGCAGCTCGTTGATCAGACTGCGAGCCGTTGTTTGATCCAGGGGCATGGTTCCGCCGTTCGCCTGTTTGACGTAGGTGGCAATGCTCGTGGCTCCGTAAATCTGGTCCCGAGACTCCTGCAAGTAGTCGCTGAATTCATCCATCCACTCCAATGTCTTGGGATCGGTGACATCATTGGTCTGGATGAGCAGCTTGATGGAATCCGTGCCTCCGAAGATATCGCTCATATGCCGGAAATCTATCAGCGGAGCCAGATCCTGGGGAATATAATTTTTAAAGTCGGTCTCGACCTGAACCTGTGTGTCGGCGTAGATTCCGAGGACCGACAAGAGGAGTGCGATGACCAGGACTGCCTGCCACTTTCGCAGGCATATGTCTGCAATCCTCTCCAGGCCCAGGCCGATGAACGTCTCCTGGGGGGCATCGACGCTCTTTTTGTTCTCCTTTGCGTTCTGGCGAGAGCTTCTCTTCTCTGCGGCAAAGAGAATCGTCACCCCCACGAAGAGTGCCGACAGGTAGCACAGGAAGAGCCCGATCAGGCACAGCAAGCCGAAATCCCTGGTCATGGGCACGGAGGATGTGAGCAATGAGACAAATCCCATGGCCGTGATGATCAATGCAATCATCACAGGCACCGAAACATGGCTGATGGTTTCGACCACAGCCTGGACCGGGGGAGTGCCTTTGCGAAACTCCTCATCGATGCGGTTGTGGAACTGGATGGCATAGTCTATGCCGATGCCGACCAATACGGGAAAGGCGGACATGGAGACCATGGTAAATGGGATCTTCAGGTATCCCATAGCTCCAAAGGTCCAGATGATCCCCAAAAAGACGATGGGAATGGGCAGAAGGCACCATTTTACCTGGCGGAAGGTGAGAAACAGCGCCACCACCATGAGCAGGCCGGCCAGGCCCAGGATGGGGCCGTTGCTCGCGGCCATCTCGCTCGTGATCGACATCATCAGAGCGGGCTTGCCGGTGACGGTGACTACCGTATCCGGCGGGAAGCTGGCTATCTTAACCTGGGCCTTGGTCTCGGTATAAAGCTCGCCGAGCTGCTTTTCCGTGAGCGTCACCGGCATCTCGATGGAGAGCATGGTGTGGCTCCGGTCGGGCATCATGCCGCTCACTGCCGGCAGGCTATCCGGCGAGGAGAGGATCTCATCCACCCTCTCCTGGGTGGGGATCTCGCGAACCCCGGTTTGAGAAGCCTGTCCGTCGGCGACGATATCGGCGATGCTGTTCACGCTGATGACGTCCGGTGCCTCTTTCATCTTATCTGAGAGCACCAGCATTGATTTGAGGATCGCCGGATTCGCCACATCGTTTGCTTCAACAATGACTGCTATGGATTCGGTTCCGAACTTTTCGACATAGAGGTGGTCGTATAACTGATAAAGCGGGGAATCTTTTCCTACCATGCTCTCTGTATTCATGCCCTGGCTTTCGATGAATTGGGCATAGTGAAGTGACACGATGGTCAGGAGCACTGCCGCCGCGATGATGATGAGGGGATTGCCTGCTACCCAGTAGCCCAGCCTTTCTACTGCATTCAATGACGACACCCATATCCTAGTCTGTTCGGATTTTACCAAACGTCCGGAACATGCGAAAAGTACTTAAAAGTTGTGGTCTTAACAAAAATGGATGAATCAAGAGGAACGGAGGACCCTGAAGAGGTATATAATCGATGCCTGCGTCAAGTCGGCCAACAGCAAGGGCTGTGGAGATGCAGTGGGCGTCCTGCGAGGAACGCTCTTCCTGGCAGATGAGCCCATGTCCATGGACGAATTGGTGGAGGAGACCGGGTACAGCAAGTCTACCGTCAGCTCCAATATGAGCTTGCTCGAAAACCTGGGGCTGGCCAGAAGGCTGGTAAAGCCCGGCGATAAGAGATATCACTATATTCCTGTCACTGACCATGACTCATTGAAGAAAGCCATGCTGGCCAACGTCAGAAACGAAATCCAGAACATCATGGTCGCCCTGGATCTGACGGAAAAAGAACTCGCTTCCGAAGGCCGGGCAACAGAGGCGGTTTTGGCCAGGATCGCAAAGATCAGGCACTTTTACA
>JAJRAT010000180.1 GCA_028682845.1 Methanothrix sp.
TCAGGAACTCGACAACCAGGTTTTAGGCCAGCTCTTTCGCACGCTCAATCCCGACGAGCTGAAGCGAGTATCTGGCGACGTCTTTGGCCGCATTTACGAGTATTTGCTCACCCAGTTCGCCGACCAGAAGGCCCACGACGGCGGCGAGTTCTTCACTCCTATTTCGCTTGTCTCCCTGATCGCCCACGTGCTCGACCCGGAGCGGGGCACGGTGCTGGACCCGGCCTGCGGTTCCGGCGGCATGTTCGTGCAGAGCGCCCGCATCGTCGAGGAGCAGGGCCAGAGGCCGACCGACCGGCTCACCTTCCGCGGGCTGGAGAAGAACGCCACCACGATTCGTCTGGCCAAGATGAACCTGGCCGTGCACGGTCTGGAGGGCGACATCAAGAAGGCGATCACCTACTACGAAGATCCGCATGAGTTGGTCGGCAAGGCCGATTACGTGATGGCCAATCCGCCCTTCAATGTGGACGAGATCGATGCGGATAAAGTCAAGAGCGATCCACGTCTGCCTTTCGGGCTGCCGAGCGTCAACAAGAGCGGCAAGGTCTCCAACGGCAACTACGTCTGGATCAGTTATTTTTACAGCTACCTGAACGAGCGGGGCCGGGCGGGCTATGTCATGTCCTCCCAGGCATCCAGCGCCGGAGGCGGCGAGGCCAAGGTGCGCCAGAAGTTGGTCGAGACCGGCGCGGTGGATGTGATGATCGCCATACGCTCCAACTTCTTCTACACCCGAACCGTGCCCTGCGAGCTGTGGTTCCTCAACCGGAATAAGCCGGAGGAGCACCGGGATAAGGTGCTGATGATCGACGCCCGCAGCGTCTACCGCAAGGTAACGCGCAAGATCTACGACTTTTCCCCGGAGCAGGAGCAAAACCTGCTGGCCGTCGTCCGGCTCTACCGGGGCGAGACCGAACGCTACCTCGATCTCGTCTCAAGCTACTGCCGCCGCACTCTTGATGAGGCAGCGGCTTGCTTTATCGCCGGGGACGAAAGCGGCAATCCCATCCAGCCGCTGCCGGGATTTGCCGCCGCTCTGCAGCCTTTCCTGAAGATGCAGTCGGAAAACTCCGCACGTGCCGACGTCAGGAAGGAGCTTGCTGAAGCCCTGGCCGCCTTCCTGGCCGATGTCGAGGCGTTTCAAAAAATCCTCGTTGCCCAACAGGCGGCGTGGAAGACGCAAAAGACCAACAACGGCGAACTCAAGCAGGCCGTCGACCGGCTTGCTCCAATGGCCGAAGCGAGCCGCAATCTGATCAAGCAGACTGATTTGCTCTACAAGCTCGTCGGCCGCTTGATGGAAAGCTGCGGCAGTGGCAGAGAGGCAAACCGCGCCCTCAAAGCCGCCGAAGAGGCCCGCCAGCGCGCAGCCCTGCCGCTCAAGCAGGTGCGCTACTTCTGGCGGCAGGCTGCCTGGCTCACCGAGCGCTTCCCGGATGCGAAGCTGCGCAACGTGGAAGGATTGGTTAAGCTGGTGGACCGGGCCGAGATTTCCGCGGGCGACTGGAGCCTCACGCCCGGACGCTACGTCGGCGTTGCCCCCGAGGAAGAGGATGAGGGCTTCTACTTCGAGGAAGCACTGCGGGAGATTCATGTGGAGCTGGAAGACCTCAACGCCGAGGCGGTGCAACTTGCGGCGACGATCAAGAAGAACTTCGAGGAGCTGGGGATATGAGCCGGGATCTTGATCCGAAAATCAACAACTATGCCGCGTTATTGGCTGAGATAAAAGAGCGTGTCCGCACCGCACAATATCATGCGCTCAAAGCGGTCAATAAGGAACTGGTCGGTTTGTACTGGGATATCGGATGTGTGATCGTACAAAGACAGGCCGGTGAAACCTGGGGTAAATCGATTGTCCAACAATTGGCTGGAGATTTGCAGTGCGAATTCCCCGGCATCAGTGGATTTTCCGCTTCCAACCTTTGGCGGATGAAGTCCTTTTATGAAGCCTACAGAGATTCAGAAAAACTCGCACCACTGGTGCGAGAAATCGCCTGGAGCCATAATCTCGTTATTTTGGAGCGATGTTCTGACCCGCTGGAGCGCGAGTTTTACATACGCATGACAAAAAAGTTCGGCTGGTCGAAAAACGTCCTCATCCACCAGATCGAAAACCAGAGCTATGAAAAAATGATTCTCGGCCAGACTAATTTCGACAGGACGCTGACACCGGAACTTCGCGCCCAGGCGAAGCTCGCTGTCATGGACGAATACACCTTCGACTTTCTTGAACTTGGCGAGGAACACTCCGAGCGTGAGTTGGAACGGGCACTCATCGAGCGAATCGAAGATTTTCTGCGCTCCTTGGGCGGTCTTTTTACTTTTGTTGGAAGCCAGTTCCGGTTAGAGGTGGAGGACGAGGAGTTCTTCATCGACCTTTTGCTCTACCATCGCCGCCTGCACTGCCTGGTCGCCATCGAACTCAAAGTCGGAAAATTCCAGCCGGAATTCGTCGGCAAGATGCAATTTTATTTGACTGCACTGGACAGACAGGTGCGCATGGAAGGCGAAAACCCCTCTATCGGCATCATCCTTCTGCAAAGAGAAAAAACGCACTATCGTTGAATATGCCTTGAGCGATGCCGTAAAGCCTATA
This sequence comes from Methanothrix sp., assembly GCA_028682845.1. Lineage (GTDB taxonomy): Archaea > Halobacteriota > Methanosarcinia > Methanotrichales > Methanotrichaceae > Methanothrix. Next base: position 2,603 of record JAJRAT010000180.1, read on the forward strand.
GGTGTCGCAACCTATCGGATTTTCAAGAAATTGCCAGATGAACTCAAGGGACAACTCCCCAGCCCAGAAGAAATCGCTAAGCTGTTGGAGGACGGATGAGGAAGATAGAAATGAGAAGTTTGGGTGAAAGTAAGGCAAGGGCAGAAGTTTCAAACTTCGCCATTCAAACTTCAAATTTTTATATGGAGTTTGGGATATGAAGGACGGCGAGCGCAAATCACGTGGCAGACAAAGTGAAGACGCACATTGGGCGAATGATTCTGGAGCGTCAGGAAAAGGAGGGATGGGGAGCAAAAGTGATCGACCGGCTGTCCGCAGACTTGCGTGATTCCTTCCCGGACATGCGGGGGCTTTCGCCTCGCAACCTGAAATACATGCGCGCCTTTGCGGTGGCATGGCCGGACCGAGAAATTGTGCTGCAGCTTGCTGCACAAATCCCGTGGTTCCATAATTGCGTTCTTCTCGACAAGGTAAGTGAACCGACAATCCGTCGGTGGTATGCCAGAAAGGCGCAGGAAGAGGGCTGGAGCCGGGAAGATTAAAATAGTCAGCAAGCTATGGCAATATTTCAGTGGAGGCATAGTCAGTTGGTTTGCTCAGATAATCTGGAGGGCACAGATATGATGTCACCAGTCGTTAAGCCTGCAAAGGTTGACCCAAAGAAAGGTAAGGAGTTCATTGAGGGCATCAGGGAGGGCTTAGATGATTTTGCTGAGGGCCGCTATAAGGTCTTCAAGGATGCCGATGAGCTGATTGCCTATCTACTAAGCCCCTGATATCTCCTATTTTGATCCCAAATGACATTTAAGCCCTTACTTCCAAGCCATTTTCATAAGCAATTCAAGAAGCTGACGAAAAAGGATGGGGCTTTGGAGCAAAGGCTTGGCAAGAAGATAAAAGCAATATGTGAAAACCCCGAAATTGGAGAGCCGAAAAGCCATAACTTGAAGGGTCTTCGGGGTGAGCACGTGGACCCTTTTGTGATCATCTACGCTGTCTTCGGTGATTTTGTCGTCTTTGTACACGTAGACCATCATGATAATGCGTATGCAGCAGCCTATGAAATAGCAAAAGCCCTTATCGATGATGATGAGCTACTCGCCACATTGGCAAAGGTAGGCGTTACCCCTGAAGAGCTTGCAGTCTTTGTAGAATCGATAGGAAGGTAGACCCTGTCCCGATGGCATCGCAAGCCGGGAAACCAGGCTCGTGAAAATCCTGCCCGAGGAGCTGCAGGGCTGCCTGCCGAGCGTGGCTGAGATCGAGGCGGAGTTGAGCCGTGAGGAGGGAAAATGAAACTGTCAAGTTGGGAAACTATCAACCTTGGTGAGTTCTTGACGTTGAAGAGGGGCTACGACCTCCCTAGTACCGGAGTTTATAAGATCGTACCTCTATCCACCTTTTGCATAGCGTTTTTTCATAGGGTCTAGTGAAAATTAATAAAATAGCTTGTTAATACTTTTAACATTATTAAGAAATAATAGGCTAA
>JAJRAT010000047.1 GCA_028682845.1 Methanothrix sp.
CTGAACCGGGCCGCTCTGCAAAGGAATATTGCGCTATTTCACGGTGCAATCTGCGGCTTCCAGGGCCAGGCCACCACCGTAATTCCCGGCAGGTCGGCCTGCCTGCGCTGCATCTTTCCGCGGGCTCCACCTGCGTCGACCTTCCCGGCCATCGGCTCCACCTGCGGTGTGATCGGCTCCATCCAGGTTACTGAGGCGGTGAAGTACGTCCTGGGGTCTGGGGAGCTTCTCACAGACCGGCTCGTGCTCTGGGACGGCCTGAACTCCTGCATGGACGAGGTGGCGTGCGAGCGTGATGCGAGCTGCCGGGACTGCTCTGAAGTCTCTGCAAAGGAGTCATGATGATTGCCGGGCTTTCTGACAATTTAGAACTAATAATAATTTAATAATAAAATACGATTAATGCATCCAATTGAGCAACAAGAGATGAAGGTATGACCGAAGGCAAAAAGGCACTGTTGGTGATGGGCTGCCCGGAGGTCCCGGTGCAGACGAGCATGGTGATTTATCTTGCTCACAAGCTCGACAAAGCTGGATATGATGTGACCGTGGCGGGAACGGATGCCGCAGTGAAGCTGGTCAAGGCCGCCGATCCCGAGAACCATTACATCAAAAAAACAGCCGACGTGGACCAGCTCATCGGAGAGATCGTGGAACAGAAGATCGATTTCGATATCTCTTTCGCCTTCATGCACAGCGATGCCGGCATGACATACGGGGCCACGTTCAGCGCCATATCCAAGGCACGTCCTTTCGCCATCGTATTCGGCAAGAATGCGGAAGCCCTGGCGGCGAGCATCGACTATCCGGCAGAGAAGATCGTGGCCAAGGCAACCCATAATCCCAATCCCCTCAAGAACAAGATCGACAAGGTGGTTTTATGAGCTGTATCGAGCAGATGAAGTACAAGCTCTATTTGGAGCGCACCTCCTTCAAGGACGCCCGCGAGTACATCGAGAAGAACTCCGAGGAGGTATATTACGTCGATCCGGGCTACAAGATCTTCAAGGACTACTACATCATCGGCGTCCCGCCCGTGGCTATGGGCGTGCGCGGGAAGGAGATGCTCTTCACCTATGTCAAACCGTGCCACGGTACCTTCGTCATGGGCATCGACTCCGAAGAGGAGATCGCCAGGCTTCGAGAGAATGAAGGAGAGAAGATCAAGAAGTCCTTGAAGAAAGGCGGGCCGAAGGAAAAGGCTGAGGCGATGCCCGCAAGCTTCGGCGACATGTGGAAGAAGTAGCGCGACCAATAGCGGCAATCAATAGCGGCAATCGGAATCTATCGCGAGGATTTTATGAAAATAAAGGTCATGGCATTTGCCAGCTTCAGGGAGATCCTTGGCAAAGAGCTGGATCTGGATATCGTCGGCGAAGCGACGGCTTCCGGCGTACTGGCAATTCTTGCCGTTCGCAATAAAAGATTCAAGGAAGCGGCATTTGATGAGTCGGGCCAGATCAAGGATTACGTCCTGCTCATGATAAACCGCAAGAGGATCGATCCCCGGCAGGACCTTTCCACCAGGCTGCATGATGGAGATGAGCTGGCCGTATTCCCGCCGGTGGCTGGGGGCTGATGCTTACGATCGAGATCACGAACGAGGACTTCAGCCTGGATGAGCTGGTCCGGAAGGCCAAGAGAAAAGACGCAGGCGCGCTTGTCACCTTTCTTGGCACCGTCAGGGACGACGGCATCGAGAGGATGGAACTGGAAGCCTTCCGGGAGGCGGCGCTGCCGGAGCTGGAACGCATCCGGGATGAAGCTGCGGCCAAGTTCAACCTGCTGTCGGTAGAAGTGGTTCATCGCGTCGGATCGCTGGCGGTAGGCGAGAATATCGTGGCCATTGTCTGCGCCGCCGCGCATCGGGACGAGGCATTCCGGGGTTGCAGGTACATCATCGAAGAGCTGAAAGCAAGAGTGCCCGTCTGGAAGAAGGAGCTGAGCAAAAATGGCGAACGGTGGGTCGGGCATGAGTGAGAATGTCATGGGCGAGAACGTGATCGGTGAGTATGTCGTCGTCTTTTGCACCGCCACCCCAAACGAGGCCGACCGGATTGCCGGAACTCTGGTGGAAGAGCGTCTGGCGGCGTGCGTGAATATCGCTTCGGTGAGATCCTGCTACCGATGGGAAGGAAAGGACGCACGGGACACTGAGGAGCTGATGATTATCAAGACAGAGCGGCGAATGGTAGATCAGATCATGAAGCTTCTGCCTCAGATGCACAGCTACAGCGTCCCGGAGATCATCGTTCTTCCCATCCAGAAGGGATTTGGGCCTTACCTGGACTGGATCTCCGGGTCAATTGCAGGAAACTGACGAAACTGACAATAAAAAAAAGAGCGTGAAATGTGGTAGATAAGGATCCATTATGGTCACCACATCCATTTGCACATAATTGGTTTGCATTTGATCAGGCTGCATTTGATTAGTTAGCACGAAGAAATAGTTGGCATGAATTCTGAAAGAGGCGGGGTTTTGGGAAGAGCAGCCGAATTGAAGTATCACTTGCTGTGCCGGAGCCCTCGATCCTACTGGTAAAATCTTTATCATTTCAATTTCATTACACGAATTATGGCCAGAGATCTGAGCAAAAGGGATCTTGAGATTCAACGAAAGCTAATACCTGAGTTTGAGGACCTTTTCATGCAGGGCATAGATCTTGAATACCTGAATATACTCCCGCCCGTGGCGAACCATCACTCCAAAGATGCTCGGGATTTTGAGATGCGTCTGAAGAGGCTGTCATCCGACGACATGCAGTACATCACCGACATGATCCTCAACGGCTCGGAAAGCCTGGGGTGTCTCCCTCCAGAGTTCGCCGAGGTCTTCTTCACGGTAGCGGGCCAAAAGCTCTCCAGCGAAGTGGCCGACCGGCTGCGAGAGGCTTACGAATCTGACGAGGGGTGCAGCGGGTAAAGCCGCTTTCACGGGTCAGGCGGATGAGAAGATGACTGCGATTCGAATTGAAAGCTCTGCATACTCTCCTTCCTTGAATGTCGACGACGGCGGCAGGGGCGGCCTGCCCGTCGTGTTCGTTCATTCGCTGGCAGGAAACACCGGCCACTGGTCAAGGCAACTTGAACACTTGCGCGGAGATCGGCGAGCCTTGGCCATTGATCTGCGCGGCCACGGCGGGTCGGATCCGGCAAGGGATGGGAACTATTCCGTTGAAGCAATGGCGGATGATATTGAATCGGTTGTTGCGGCTCTGGGCTTGAGACGATTTATTTTGGTTGGCCACAGCATGGGCGGATCGGCATCGATCGAGTACGCAGGACGACACCCGGATGCCGTGGCCGGGCTTCTTTTGGCCGACCCGTCCGGTGACGCCAGAAAGATACCCGCCGGGCAATTTGCGCCGTTTATGGAGGCGTTGGCATCCGATTCTTATGCCAGTGCAGTTGAGGATTACTGGAAAATGATGATTGCAAACTCAAGCCATTCCGTCCGGGAAAGGCTCTTGAGAGATCTTCATGCCATGCGTAAAGAGATCGTGATAGGAGTATTCAAAGCGTCTCTTCAATTCGATCCCATAACGCCGTTGCTGCGCTTTCCGGGAAAGAAGCTGTCCGTCGTAACTCAACTGAACGACACGCCCATCAGCCTGCATAATCTCCTGCCCGATCTGCCTCATGTTAGCGTACCGGACACCGGCCACTGGCTGCAACTGGACAAGCCCGAAGAGTTCAACCGGATTATGGATGAATTCATCCCCTCGGTCGAGCAAAACGGGGGACGATAGAGCAAAGCTGGGTCGCGCATTATCGCTCTTCCCCCAATCCTCTTGTCGGGCTTTGCAAGCGCGGAAAAATAGAATCCATTTTGAAACGCCCATGAGCCCAGGCAGGGGCTCACACGTTACGGATGGAAAACAGGATCTATCGACATTAAAATTCAGTTTTCCATGTGAACTGCGGGAGAGCTTTCTTCAGAAAATGCCGCCTGAATTTTAATCTGTTCTCGGGTCATATGTTTAGCGCTTAATGGCCGTTGGCTGTGTAGTCCCGAAACCTTTGACTTTATATACCCTTCAAAGTGGCATGGGAAAGAAGAATAAAGTTATAAAGCTAACAGATA
>JAJRAT010000214.1 GCA_028682845.1 Methanothrix sp.
ATCAATAAGATGGCAGCTATTAGGAGTTCCCTTAGATGTATTTTCATATTATTTCCTCTCCTATTCCTTCACATTCAGACTCTAAAAAAATCTCTGAATTATAGGTATTAATTTTGCCGACTATGCTCGCGATGGCAGAAAAATTGGCTTACATTTTGCTTATTTTTTGACAACAAATCCCTTTATCGGGGCCATTCCCCTCCGCAAAAGTATATGCAATATTACTATTTAAGTTTAATTTTTGCCACTCAACCATCGATAAATTTTAGAATGAACCTAGCAAAAAGCAGATTCGTGCTCCTTGTCCAGCAGCCTGCAGGCGTTGATGCCTGCTAGAAATCCGGACGAGTGTGAATCACCTATGATCGAGCGGGATGGCCGGAACTCGCTTGTTGGCAGCTCTGTGGATGCCGGATGCCCGCTCGACGGCCCTCGTTGCTGCCCTGGCGTGCTCGCCCGGGTGGCCGCGTGTAGTTTGATTTTCTATGTATTTTGCTCCAGCCAGGTAGCCATCTCATTTATTGATTTTATATCTATATCCAAGGGAGTGCCTGCACCCGATCGCGTGAGTCTCCAGCCTGCGATCACATATTTTGGACTCAGATCCAGGTTGTATCGTACCCATTTGCCGGATTCAAATACGATTTCCCAGGATTTGCCGAGATTGACAATCCCGCCTGAGAATTGAGAATCGACTACCTTTATAAACAACATTTTAGGAGCGGCAATGCTTTCTTTTATGCTTTCCAAACTCAATTTATGACTTTCGATCTCTTGGTCGCTCGGTTCAATCACTTTTTTGTAGCACATGTAATTGGTGCCATTCTTTTTCTCAGGGCCGTCCCACCCTGGAATATCTGTCATACATTTTTGTATGAGTTGTAGATATATAAAAATTTTGACTGATATCTCGCATTATGAAACGGCCAAGACGACTGCACACCGACGGACTTCTGCTGACGGCCCTCGTTGCCGTCGCGCTTGCTCGCGATCTCGCCTGGCACGTTATGTTTGCAAACCGCTTGTCTGCAAATAAGCTCAGATAATGCTTTTGTCTTAGATAATGCTTAATACTCCGTACCTCTCTTGCCAGAGGTTATATGATTGATCTGCATACTCACACCACCTTCAGCGACGGGGAACTCATACCGAGCGAGCTGGTGCGCCGGGCAGAGGTATTGGGCTACACGGCCATCGGCATCACCGATCATGTGGACTATACCAACATAGAGCATGTCTTGAGCTGCGTCTCCAAGGCCGAATACATGGAAGACGTGATGGATATCGAGGTCTTGCCGGGGGTGGAGCTGACCCACGTGCACCCGGCGAAGATCGCACCGCTGGCGGAACTGGCCCGCAAGCTGGGAGCAAAGGTTATCGTGGTCCACGGCGAGACGCCCGTCGAACCTGTTCGGCCCGGCACGAATCGGGCGGCGATTGAGGCCCGAGTGGACATCCTGGCCCATCCCGGATTCATAACCCAGGAAGAGGCGGAGCTGGCGAGAGAAAACGGCGTCTGCCTGGAGATCACCTCCCGGTCAGGCCATAACATCACCAACGGCCACGTGGTGCGAATGGCATGCCTCGCCGGGGCAAAAATGGTGGTGGACACGGACACCCACGCGCCGGAGAATCTCATCGACAGCAAACGCGCAGTTGAGATTGCTATGGGTGCAGGCTTAACTCCCAGAGAGGCGGATCGAATAGTGAACGATCACGCCATCATAAAGGAGCTATTGAAACGCTGATGAGCAATTAGCGACAATTATTGACAATTGGCGAGCTGTTTTCAATTCAGGGGTTGAATAGATAGAGATCGTTGCCATCGACATCTCGGGTCGGCATGAAGAGCAAGGCAAGTACCAGATGGTGTGCGCCGTGGTCTCGGCCCGCGTATCTCCGATTTTCATCGAAAAGATCAATGTCGTCAGAATTGTCCCGCACGTGGCTGAAGCGGTTGACCTAAATACGGTCGCTGATTTAACCGTCAGAGCCTGCATGTGCCTTCCCGGGATTGTTGTAGCGGAATCCGGCGACTTCTACAACCAAGAGATCTGGCGGGTGAAGTGCATTCTCGGCAGGGACTTCAAATATCCCGAGACCCTGGCGGAGAGGACGGCGATTGAGCTTGCTCATCACATCTCGTTGGCGGGACGAAGGCTTATCATTGATCCGAGAGAAAGGTAGCACTAATGAATGATGATAAGACCGCCGTCCTGCTTTTGCGGGAGAACCCCAGCAAGTCGCCTGATCCCTACAAGATGGCAGAGTTGCGGGGTTTGGCAAATGCTGCCGGGTACAGGGTTTTGGCGGAGATTCACCAGCGTCGGGATCTGGACCATCGTTTTCAGATCGGCAAGGGGAAGATCGCCGAGGCCATGAGCCACAGCCCGAAGAAGCTGATATTTTACAATGCTCTCAGCCCCGGCCAGGTATTCAACATCCAGAGCGAATTTTCCGCGCAGATTCTCGACCGCTTCAACCTCATCCTGGAGATCTTCGCCACCCGCGCCGCCACACGCGAGGCCAAGCTGCAGGTAGAGCTGGCCACCCTCAGCTACGATGCGCCCCAGGTGCGCAATGCTCTGGCCCTCCAGAAGACTGGCGAGCAGCCGGGTTTCTGCGGCGCGGGAGCTTACGATCAGTCGATGTACCACGACATACGCAAACGGATGGCGAAGATTCGCACTGAGCTAACGGACGTGGAGATGATGGGCGAGGACCGGCGGCAGAGGCGCAGGGAGATGGGCTTCGACCTGGTGGCCCTGGCCGGCTACACCAACGCGGGGAAGTCCACGCTGCTCAATTCCCTCACCGGCTCGGTCGTGACGGCCAAGGACCAGCCGTTCACCACCCTCTCGCCCACCACAAGGGCGCTGGAGATCAAAGGCCACAAGATCCTGCTCACGGACACGGTGGGCTTCATCGATGATTTGCCCCACTTTCTCATCAAGGCATTTCAATCCACGCTATCCGAGATCGCCCACGCGGATCTCGTTCTACTGGTAGCGGACATGAAGGACTCGCCGGAAATATTGAGGCGCAAGCTGTTGGCCTCGCATAAAGCCCTCTGGGACTGCGGCGTCACCGCTCCCATGATCACCATCCTCAACAAGGTTGACGGGATCGATGAGACTGAGGCCGCCGCGAAGATGGAGGGCATCGAGGATCTGGCACCCAATCCAGTCCTGGCATCCGCCTCATCCGGCCAGGGGCTGGAAGAGCTGCAAGAGCGCATCTATGAGCAGCTTCAGCCTTTGCAGGAGTATCAGATCCGTATGCCCTACACCCCGGAAAGCTTAAGCGAGCTTTCCCGGCTCTACGAGACGGCGGAGCTGCTGCAGGTCAGCTACGGAGAGGAACTCGTAATAAGGCTGCGAGGCAAGAAAGAAGCAATGGCGAAGATACAGGGCGCGAGCCTGTCTGAGATGTCAACTGAATAATAACCGCCATCCACAGCCGCGACCATTACATCATTACGACCGCAACTGATTTCATGGCTGAAATTTTGCGAGAGCACTTCCAGCTCAAAGAGACCATCGTCACCATCTCCGCCCGCGATAAACGCCACATCGAGGCAGCGAAGCGATCCATCCGGGAGCAGCGCAAGCTTCTGGAGGATTTTATCCGCACAGATCCGTTTTTTATGATCACTCTGGAACCATATGATCTTCCCGCGGATGACGAGGATGAAGGGAATGATGAGAATGGCGTGAATGACGTGAATAATCTGCCCGAGATCGTGAAGCAGATGATTAAATGCAGCGCGACTTTCGGCATCGGCCCCATGGCGGCGGTGGCGGGCGTCATCGCCAAGTACGCCGTGCAGGCGATGACGGAGGCGGGCGCGACCTACGCAGTCGTCGATAACGGCGGGGACATTTCGCTCCTGAATGATGAGCCGATCGTAGTAGGAATATATGCCGGTGCCTCGCCCATCCGGGATCTGGCCTTCGAGCTGCCGGAGCGCTCAGTGCCGATCGGGATCGCCACCAGCTCGGGCACGGTCGGGCCGTCCATCAGCTTCGGCTGCGCTGATGCGGCGACTGTGATCTCGCAGGACCCGGC
>JAJRAT010000116.1 GCA_028682845.1 Methanothrix sp.
GGAGGCTATTAACGACACCATCGGGCATTACCCCATGCTGGCGATCTGCACATATTCTCTCCAGAAATGCCGGGCACTGGAGATATTGGACGTCGTCGCCAATCATCAGTTTGCCCTGGTCAAACGCTCCGGTATTTGGCAGATCATCGAGAGCCCTACTCAAAAAAAGATGGCGCAAACGCTGCAAAAGCGGGAGGAAGAGCTTCGCGAGCTTGCCCTGAAGACCAATGCCACGCTGCAAGAGAGCGAGCTGCGCTATCGTACTCTCTTCAACGCCATGACGGAGGGCTTCGCTCTCCATGAGATCATCTGCGATGAGTCGGGCGAGCCGGTCGACTTCAGGTTCCTCGATGTAAACCCTGCGTTTGAGCAACTCACCGGACTGAAGCGCGGGGACTTGATCGGCAGGACGCACAATGAGGTGCTGCCCGGAGACAGCCCGCTCTGGGTGAAGGCTTACGGAGCCGTGGCATTGACCGGCGAGCCTGCCCAGTTTGAGCATTATTCTCCGGCGCTGGCCAGGCACTACCAGGTGTTTGCCTACCGTCCTGCACCCCGCCAATTCGCCGTCATCTTCATGGATACCACCGAGCGCAAGCGAAAGGATGAGGAACTGCGGGTCAATCTGTTGAAATATTCGGTGCTTTTTGATTCGTTTCCTCTCGGGATCACCGTCTCAGACCGGAATGGACGAATCCTGGAGACCAATAACGAAGTGGTGAAGATTCTTGGCGTTCCTTTGCATGAGCATACGGGCCGAGAGATCAACGGCGCTGAGTGGAAGGTCATTCGCCCGGACGGCTCGCCCATGCCGCCTGAAGAGTACGCCAGCGTGCGTGCCCTCAAAGAAAAAAAGCGTATCGAGAACATGGAGCTGGGGATCGTCAAGAGCGATGATGTTGTTACCTGGATCAATGTAACTGCAGAACCGATTCCTCTGGATGGGTATGGTGTGGTCGTTACCTATAGCGACATAACCGAATCCAAGAGGATGAAAGACGCACTGCGGCAGGCAAATGAGCGCTTGGAGACGGCTTTGCAGGGAGCCGGGGCCGGGACCTGGGACTGGAATGTTAAAACCGGCCATATCGAGTGGTCTTTGGAGCTGTTTGGGATATTCGGCATCGATCCAGAGAGCAATGCCGCATCTTTCAGGGCGTGGAGCAGCATTTTGCATCCTCAAGATAAAGATGCTGCCGGTTCGAGAATTGAGAGAGCACTGAAGGAGCGAACCGGGCTCAACAGCGAATATCGCATCATCAGGCCGGACGGCAGCGTGCGCTGGATTAACGCTCTTGGAAAGGGCATCTATGACCAGGGCCGACCTGTCCGGATGATCGGAATATGCATAGACATCACAGAGCGAAAGCGGCAGGAGGAACGGCTTTCCAAACTCACTCGCCTCTACGCGGTGCTCAGCCGGGTGAATGAGGTCATAGTGCGAAAACAGGATGCAGGGTCGATGTTTTCCGATGTCTGTAAGATTGTGGCGGAAGTTGGCTCTTTTCCGCTGGTTTGGATCGGGCAGGTGGAAGGCGGGCGAGTGGTTCCTGCGGCCTGTGCGGGCCCGGCGGTCGGCTATCTCAAAGAGATTCGAGTTGAGGTTGAAGGAAAGCTTGGCAGCGGACCGACTGGAACCTGCATTCGAGAGGGAAGGGCTGCAAAAAATGACGACTTTGACTCCAACTCGGCCACGCTCCCCTGGCGCAAAGCGGCCTTGCGTTATGGATTTCGCGCTTCGGCCTCGTTTCCATTGCGCTGTCGGGAAAATATCGTTGGTGCCCTCACCATCTATGCCCTGGAGCCCCAAGCCTTTGATGCCGAGCAGATCGAACTATTGGAATCCCTGAGCGCTGATATTTCCTACGCGCTAAATGCTCTCGACCAGGAGCGGATGCGTCTTCTGGCTGAAGAGGAACTGCGCAAGAGCGAGCAACGTTTTGCCACCACCCTGGCCAGCATTGGCGATGCGGTCATAGCAACCGATATTGACGGCAAGATCACCTTCATGAACAATGTGGCCGAGGCGCTGACGGGATGGAATCTCCAAGAAGCAAAGATGCAGCCTGTCAAAATCATTTTCAAGATCATCAACGAGTACACAAAAGCCGAGGTTGACGATCCCATTGCCAGAGTTCTGGAAAAGGGAGCGGTAGTCGGTCTTGCCAACCACACGATCCTCATTAGGAAGGACGGAATAGAAATTCCCATCGATGACAGCAGCGCGCCGATAAGAGATCGAGACGGCAATATAACGGGTGTTGTACTGGTATTCCGCGACATCACCGAACGCAAGAGGGCGGAAGAGCAGCTCTGCCGAAACAACGAGCGGCTTGAGATCATATCTTATACTGCCAGCCGGCTGCTCGAGAGCAAGACGCCCCGCCGGATCGTGAGGGATCTGTGTCTCAAGGTAATGAAATTTCTGGACTGTCATGTCTTCTTCAATTATCTCATTGATGAACGGGAGAAGCGCCTCCACCTGAACGCGTGGGGAGGCATTGCGGAGGATAAGGCCCGGGAGATTGAATGGCTGGATTATGGCGAGGCTGTCTGCGGCCTTGTGGCCCAGCAGGGCTGCAGGATTGTGGCCGAGAATATTCAAGAGACCATCGACTCAAGAACGGAACTGGTTAGGTCCTTTGGCGTCCAATCTTATGTCTGCCACCCGCTGCTGGAGCAGGGCAAGGTTATCGGCACGCTGTCTTTCGGCTCCAAATCACGCGGCTCGTTTAGCGAAGAAGATCTGGAGATGATGAAGGCGGTGGTGGATCAGGTTGCAGTCGCCACCGCCCGCATCAGAGCTGAAGAGGCCTTGCGGGAGAGTGAGAGGCGCTTCAGGTTGTCTTTGCGCAACGCGCCTGTTTCGGTGGCGGCTCAGGACCGGGATCTCCGCTTCCTCTGGGCATACAACCAGAAGACCGTGAATCCTGCAGAGGTTGTGGGAAAGACCGATCGGGACCTGTTCGAGCCGCAGGAAGCAGCGCATTTGATTGAGCTGAAGCGCCGGGTCCTTGAGACCGAGTCGGAGGTCCGCGAGCAGCTATGGCTTATGCGCGGCGGCAAGCCAATGTTCCTGGATGTATTCCTGGAGCCGATTCGTGATGAGGCCGGGAAAGTTGCGGGCATCGGGATCGCTACCGTCGACCTGACGCCGATGAAGCTGGCCGAGGAGGCTTTGCGCCAGAGCGAGGAGCGACTGCACCTGGCCGCAGAAAGCGGCGAGGTCGGCACCTACACCCACGACTTTATTTCCGGCCAAAGCTACTGGTCTCCTGAACTCAAGAGGCTCTTCGGCTTGATGCCTGACGAACCGTTCCTTCTGGATGCGGATGGAGTGCCGGTGGCCGTGCACCCCGCGGACCGCCCCGCATGTCTGGCAGCCATGACCGCAGCCAATAATCCTTACGGTGATCGAAACGGAGTCCTGGAACTGGACTTGCGCATCGTTTATTCCGATGGCAACATTCGATGGCTGCGAATTCGTGGGACCACAAAATTCGCGGGAGACGCCAATTCCGAGAACCTGCGGCCCTGGCGTGCGGCAGGGGCTGTGGTAGACATCACGGAGCGCAAGAACTTCGAGGAGGCGCTCCGCAAGGCCAAGGATGAGCTGGAGCTGCGCGTCCTGGAGAGGACCGCTGAGCTGTCCGAGGCGAAGATGGAGCTGGAACGCTCAAATGCCGGGCTGAAGGCGGAGATTGTCGAGCACGAAAAGACGGAAGAAGCTCTGCGCAAGGCCAAGGAACTGGCAGATGCGGCAACAAAGGCCAAATCAGAGTTCATGGCCAACATGAGCCATGAGATTCGAACTCCCATGAATGCGGTGATCGGCATGACCTCTCTTCTCCTGGATGATGATTCATTAAACGCAGAGCAAAGAGACTTCATCGAGACCATCAGGATGAGCGGCGATGCGCTCATGGTAATAATAAACGTAACTATTCAGCCCGTCTGGCTGAAACCACAATTTTTCACCCAAATATCATGAACCTTAACGATCGCCAATATTCCCCAAAATTTAAATATTAATGATAATCATACAAGTACAATCATGGA
>JAJRAT010000111.1 GCA_028682845.1 Methanothrix sp.
CAATCCAACGACACCAATGCAATCCAACGACACCAATGCAATCCAACGACACCAAAGAAATCCAATGACACCAAAAATACAATGCCTTCGGATGATGCAAATCCAATTGTGAAAATCTGATGACGCTAAAATTGAAATGACACAAAATTAATTATACTCTGCAATTGATCTCTCTTAAATGGTCGAGTGGCAATCGGATGATGTAGGCTCTGTTTACAATTATCTCTCCCGCGGCTGCCGGATCTGCCGCCAGGGAGCGGGGCTGGTGCTCTTCGTTACCGGAAAATGCGGTCGCAGTTGCTTTTACTGCCCGCTCTCAGAGGAGCGGCGGGAGCACGACGCGGTATTTGCGGATGAGCAGCCGGTGCAGGAGATTGAGGACATTCTCGCGGAAGGGCGGGCTATCGACGCCCTCGGCACCGGCATCACCGGCGGCGAGCCGCTCATGAAATTGGACTATGTCATAGAATGCATCAGGGCCTTGAAGCGGGAGTTTGGGGCCGAGCACCATATCCACCTTTACACCGGGCTTCTTGCCCGCCGCGAGGAGCTGGAGATGCTGAAAAATGCCGGTCTGGATGAAATTCGCTTCCACCCCCGCGAGGAAGATTGGGAAAAGGCCCCCGGCCTGAGAGAGGCGCTATTGGAGGCAAAGTCCCTTGGTCTGGAGGCGGGAGTGGAAATGCCCGCCGTCAGTGCCGCGCCGGGAGTATTGGAGGCGGTGAAGGCCGCCGATGCTTTCCTGAACCTCAACGAACTGGAATTCTCCGAGACGAACTTCGCCGCCCTGGCCGCCCGCGGCTTCGTGCCTCAGGACCTCGGCTGCGGCGCGGAAGGCAGCGAGGATACGGCCAAAGAGCACTTTTTGCGAGAGGAAATTAAGGTTCACTACTGCCCCTCCCGCTTCAAGGATGCCGTGCAGTTGCGGGAACGGCTGCTGCGGCGGGCGGGACGCGTGGCTCGCGCGTTTGATTATGTGACGGAAGAGGGCACCATCGTGCACGGCGTGATTGAGGGAGACCTGAGCGGAGCCTTGCATATTCTGCAAGACCTGGAGGTCCCCCAGGAGATGTACTGCCGGGAAAAAGAAGCGATAGATATCGCCGCGCCGATCTTGGAAGATATTTCGAAAGAGTTAAAAAGCATCGATTGTAACATTTCCATTGTGGAAAGATACCCCTTGGAGAGAGGGCTGGTAGTGGAGAGAATACCTTTATAATCCTTAAATTCATTGCTAAGGGGCGGTGATTTTGCCGGATGGAGAGCGCTGAAGAACGAATCCAGGAGAGGCTCAGGAATTACCTGAAGCGAGACGGAATAGGTATCCGCAAGGCCGTTTTAAAGCTGTTTTTGAGCGACGGAGCATATACCACAGAGGATGTGTTCACATACCTCGCCAAAGAGGGCTTTGATGTCAGCTATCGCGGAGTCTCGGCAATGGTTGGGCTTATGAACACCCGCCTGGGCATCCTGAGCATCGATGTCTCCGGGGACCATAACGTCTATTCCCTTAAGGGAGACCACAAGGGAGTCGTGAGGTCGGTATTGGAGAATTATTAGGATAGGCGAAATGGCATAGCATAATCTGGTAGTAAAAATTGCAGTGATTATTGAAATTATTACTGATTTCTAAAAATACCGCAATCATAAATTCAATGTATATTGCTGCTGAGCCGGAAGCAGAATTGCTTTTGGTTTGGCCTTCCGGCATCAGTTCAGTTGGGAGGCTCTCCTCTTTTCATTCTCTTCATGTACTTGCCCAGGGCAAGGTCGGCTACCAGGTTTATTCCGCTCAGCGCGGCATGAACAAAGGGCCCCGCAGTCATCCTCTCGCTGTAGAGATGGTGCAGCGTCTTGAGGTGTTTGAGATTGTACTCCAGGCACAGCCCCACCAGTTGCCAGTGCTCGGGCAGGGCGTCATCCTTGCCGAAGCCCCTGATGCCGCCAAGCTTCGTGCCTGAGATGGTGGTGAAGAATAAAGGAAGCATGAGGCCGGTGTAGTCCTTCAGCGACTCGACCAGTTCGATGGTTTTTATGACATCCTCCGCCTTCTCGCCCGGCAATCCCAGCACCAGGCTTGCCACGGGCAGCCATGACTCTTCATCAAAGAGCCGGTAGCAGTCCCTCACAATCTCCGGCCACTCGCCTATGTCGCCGGGCAGGGCTTTGCGCGGCATGTGCATCTCCAGGATGCGGCAGCTTCCCGTCTCGATGCCGATCCAGGCGGACATGTATTTCTGGTCAGAGCCGACGCCCACCACATCTGAAACCTTGCGAACGAGGTCCTGATTCTGGTGGACTGTGGCCAGGCTCATGTGCGAGAAGTCCACCGTGTGCGGCTCAAGCTCTTTTACGCTCTTTACCAGTTGCAGGACTTTATCTTCGTTGGTCGCCATGCCCTTCGAGCCGTAGGTGAGCACATCCTCGGAGTGAAGAATCAGATCCATCTGTCCGTTTTCGATGTTTTGCCGCGCGTCTGCCAGGATATTTTCCAGGGGCCTGTGGCGTACCGTGCGCATGGTGGGCGAGCAGAATGCGCAACCCCGCCAGCAGCCTCTGCCTATCTCCACAATTCCGCCTACGGTTGCGCCCCGGTTTACCGGGATCGATTCCGCCGGAACCGTCCCGCCCCGGATGACGGGTGGCACATCCTCGCCCCGCAGGATCTTGCGGCAGACTTCGGGAAAATCGCTCTCTCCCTCGCCAAGGTAGATATGATCCACACCAACGTCCTCGCCCATCACTTCCCAGGAGCCGTTGCCGCCTACAACGACGCGCGGCCTGTGCTCCCGGATGAGCGGGTGGTTTACGAGGGCGAGAAAGCTGGAGCGGTTGTGCGGCGGGCCGCGCCTGATGATATCCTCCAGCTCTCGCGCTGCGATCTTGCCCATCGGATCGTCATGCGTGATGCCCACGATGCGAGTCTCCGGGCCGATGGCCTTCTCCAGATGATCGGGATGGGCAACCATGACTTCATCGCGAGAGAAGCCCGCATCGAGCAGGGCCGCCTCGACCTTCCTCATGCCGCAGGGGGCGACCTTTGCCGAGCCGTCGCTTGCAGCGGGAACGGGCGGGCAGAAAAAAGAGCGCAGTATCCGGTCCGGCAGCACGGATTTGGGCATGATGGCGGCAAAGCCCAGCATCACGCCGCCATGATAACTGCTCATCATGGTCGAGTCGCTGGTGAGAACGATCCTCTTGCCGGAATTATTTGCCATTTTTTGTAGGGCTCCTATTTCATAAGGCCCTCTTCCTGAAGGCAGATAATGTTGTTGGATCTGCTGCCCGGGACGGGAGCCCAATAAGTTTTTATCGGATTGCCTACTTTTCTGCAAATTGTGCAAGAGAAATCGTTAGCGGAGATCAACGAACGCATTCGCGACGGCTCGGTTCGCGTCGTCACAGCCGAGCAGATGCCCGATATTGTGGATGAACTCGGACCCGCCGGAGCGGTGCGAGAGGTGGATGTTGTAACTACGGGAACCTTCGGGGCCATGTGCTCTTCGGGCGTATTTCTCAACCTGGGCCACAGCGACCCGCCCATAAAGATTGCCAGAGCTTTCCTGAACAAGGTGGAAGCCTACGGCGGCGTGGCTGCCGTCGATCTTTTCCTTGGTGCCACCCAGCCGTCCATTGACCGGGGCATCGAGTACGGTGGTGCTCATGTAATCGAAGACCTCGTGGCAGGCAAACAGATCGACGTGGAAGCGGAGGGTGCGAGCACGGACTGCTACCCTCAGACGGAGCTGGAGACATCGCTGCGATTGGAGGACTTCAACCAGGCGATGATGGTGAACCCGCGCAACGCCTACCAGCGCTACAATGCCGCCACCAACACATCGGACCGAACGCTGCACACCTACATGGGAACGCTCCTTCCGCGCCTCGGCAACATCCACTACAGCGGCGCAGGAGTTCTGTCGCCTCTTTCCAACGACCCGAATTTCGACTACGTCGGCATGGGAACGCGCATATTTTTGGCGGGAGCGCAGGGCTTCGTCATCGGGTCCGGCACACAGCACAACCCGCAGAACAATTTCTCAACCCTGATGGTCA
The DNA here is from genome assembly GCA_028682845.1 of Methanothrix sp. GTDB lineage: Archaea > Halobacteriota > Methanosarcinia > Methanotrichales > Methanotrichaceae > Methanothrix. The sequence continues at coordinate 4,057 of JAJRAT010000111.1, forward strand.
C
>JAJRAT010000124.1 GCA_028682845.1 Methanothrix sp.
CCTCGGGGTGCAGGGGTAGCGGATACTGGCGACTTCAGTCATGGGTAGTTGACGGCTTTCTCTTACAAAAGACATAGGTGACCGTAGGCAGGAAGAAGACTGCCCACGGCTCGTGCGATGGGAGGTGATTCCCCGGCAGATGCTTTGAGGAAGACATTCGCCACTTGCATAGTATTCTTATGAGTATTTATGTCTTTTCCTCAAATTAGTAATACTGATATATCAGGACTAAAACAAGCAAAAGAGACATAGCCGGAGAGAAAAAAAGTGTGATGTAGCACTTGATCGTGATGACCACTGCAAATAGCATCAAATGTCCCGGCAAGTACGAAATATCTATCGTTTTAAGGACATCTCATATTCTTTCTTAAATCCACTTCATAAATCCGATATTCGCTGCCGTCTTCTCAAATAATTCTTTATAAGCTCAATCCCACCGCTATCCTAGAGGTGAGGCGTAAGAGACGACCATTACACTGCAGCTCCTTTCAAAGGCTTATCCCTCAAAACTGGGCTTTTCCCAGCTTTTCGGCAATAACGAAGAGCCGTCCTGAAGAATCGAGGCTCTATAGACAGAAATTAGAGAAGATATTGAATTAACAGAGGTGCCATATGAGACAAGTAGCCATCTACGGCAAAGGCGGCATTGGCAAGTCCCCACCACCCAGAATCTTACCGCAGCCCTGTCAACAATGGGCAAGAAGATCATGCAGATCGGTTGCGATCCGAAAGCAGATTCCGTAAAGTTCCTGATGAACGGCAAAAAGCAGCCCTCCGTTCTTGATACTCTGAGAAAAGAGGGCGACGTGCAGCTTGATGACGTACTGAAGATCGGATTTGGAGGCATCAAATGCGTCGAGTCCGGCGGTCCTGAGCCTGGCGTGGGCTGCGCCGGCAGAGGCATCATCACATCCATCGGACTGCTCGAGAACCTGGGTGCCTATACCGACGACCTGGACTACGTATTCTACGACGTCTTAGGCGATGTCGTCTGCGGAGGCTTCGCCATGTCCATTCGAGAAGGAAAAGCAAAGGAGATCTACATCGTGGCCTCAGGCGAGATGATGGCCCTCTATGCCGCCAACAACATCTGCAAGGGCATTCAGAAGTTCGCCGAGTCGGGCGGAACTCGCCTGGGTGGTATCATCTGCAACTCTAGAAATGTGGACCGGGAAAAGGAGCTGGTATCCCACTTCGCCCAGAAGCTCGGCAGCCAGATGATCCAGTTCGTGCCCAGAGACAACGTGGTCCACCAGTCCGAGATCCACAAACAGACCGTCATCCAGTACGCCCCGGACTCCAATCAGGCCAAGGCCTACCTGGGACTGGCCAAGGCTGTGGACGAAAATGAGATGTTCGTGATTCCCAAGCCCATGGAGTATGAGGAGCTCGAGCAGGTCATGATGGAGTGGGGTGTTGTAGAATGAAGATGGTTCGAGCTGTCATCCGACCTGAAGCTGTGGACAAAGTCGCCGACTGCCTGGAAGCCGGCGGCTTTACCGCTTTGACCAGAATCGAGGTCTTCGGCAGAGGCAAGCAGAAGGGCATCAAGGTGGGCAATGTGGTCTATGACAATTTGCCAAAGACCATGCTCATGCTGGTGGTCGGCGACGACGACCTGGAGAAGGTCGTCAAGATCATCGAGGGCGCTGCGCGCACGGGCAACATAGGCGACGGCAAGATCTTCGTAACCTCTGTCGAGGAGGCCTACACCATCCGGACCGGCGCGCGGGGGTTGTAGATGAAAGAAGTCATGGCTATCATCCAGATGAACAAGATGGAGTGCACCAAAGACGCCCTGGAGGTCATCGGCATCCCGTCCATCACCGTCTACAAAGCCAGCGGTCGAGGAAAGCAGAAAGGCCTGCAAATCCCCCATCCTTCCCAGCTTGATCCGTCGAACAAGAACATGAAATTCATTCCCAAGAGGATGATCTCGGTCATGGTGGAAGACGAATTTGTCCCGGCAGTGGTGGCTGTGATTACCAAAATCAATCGGACCGGAAACTACGGCGACGGCAGGATCTTTGTCTGCCCTGTGGATGAGTCCGTCCGAATAAGAACCGGCGAAAGAGGGAGCGTGGCCATATCATGAGCGGAGTCGAAAAAACAGTGGAGAATGTAGTGCAAAGTCCAGGCCTTGGCGCAAAGGAACCGGTAACCATCGCTCACAGCAAACAGGTAGTGGAGGGAATGCTTCAAAGCTTTCCCAAAAAGACTGGCGAGGTGAGAAGCAAACACGTGGTGGTCAAAGATTCCTGCGAGATTGAGCAGAAGATTGAGGCCAATAACCGCACCATTCCCGGCATCCTCACCAACCGGGGTTGCGCCTACGCCGGCTCCAAAGGCGTGGTCTTCGGGCCCATCAAGGATATCCTGCATATCACTCACGGTCCCATCGGATGTGCATACTTTACCTGGGGCAGCAGAAGAAATCTCATGAAAAAGGAAGACGGCAGAGACTGCTTCGCCGGCTATTGCCTGAGCACCGACGTCAAGGAGACAGATATAGTCTTTGGGGCGGAGAAGAAGCTGGCTGCAGCCATTCGAGAGGCCTATGCCATCTTCAAGCCCGAGTGTATCAGCGTCTTCTGTACCTGCCCCATCGGCCTCATAGGCGACGATATCGAATCAGTCTGCAAGAAAGCGGAAGCGGATCTGAGAATCAAGGTCATCCCAGTTCGATGCGAAGGCTACCGCGGCGTTTCCCAGTCAGCAGGCCACCACATCGCCTCTAATTCGCTGATGGAGCACCTGGTGGGTACAGAAGAGCTGGAAAATCCCGGTCCGTTTGATGTCAACGTCTTCGGCGAATACAACATTGGTGGAGACTACTGGGTGGTCAAGGATCTGCTGGAGAAGGTGGGATACAGAGTGGTCAGCCCCTTCACCGGAGACGCATCATTTCACGATATCGCTAAAGCGCATCGTGCCAAACTCAACATCCTGCTCTGCCATCGGTCAATTAACTACACCAATCGCATGATGGAGGAGAAATACGGTGTGCCCTGGCTCAAAGTCAACTACCTGGGGGTAGATGACACCATCAAGACCCTGCGGGATATGGCAGCCTTCTTCGATAACCCAGATCTGACCAAAAAGACGGAGGCAGTGATAGCCGAGGAGATGGCCAAAATCCAGCCGGTCATTGATATGTATCGAAAGAGGCTGGCCGGAAAGAGGGTAATGATCCTGGTGGGAGGGTCACGTGCTCATCATGTCAGGAATATGTTCGAGACCCTGGGCATGGACGTGGTCGTGGCCGGCTACGAGTTCGCTCACCGGGACGACTATGAGGGCAGAAAAGTGCTCTCCAGCATCGTCCATACCGGGCAGTCCAAGGTCCTGGCCGATATCCATTACAAACGCGATCCCAACGTGGTTTCGCCCTACGACGATGCCGCTATTCAGAAAAAGAAGGAGAAAATTCCAAGACTGATGGATTATGAGGGACTGCTGCCGCATATGAAAGACGGCCAGGTCATGATCGACGACTACAGCCATCACGAATGCGAGCGCCTGGTGAAGGATCTGGGAATAGATCTATTCTGTTCGGGAATCAAAGACAAGTACGTCTTCCAGAAGATGCACATCCCCTCCCGACAGATGCACTCCTACGACTACAGCGGCCCCTATACCGGCTTTGAAGGTTTCGTTCAGTTCGCCAAGGACATCGATATGTCTGTAAACAGCCCAACCTGGAAATTCATAAACCCGCCATGGAGGCAGAACAATGCTTGATTACACACCCAAACAGATGGCCGAGCGCGAGACATTGGTCATAAACCCGGCCAAGATCTGCCAGCCTATCGGGGCCATTCTGGCCTACAAAGGCATCCACAACTGCATGCCTATCACTCATGGCTCGCAGGGTTGCTCCTCTTACCTGCGCATGGTGCTGGCCCGCCACTACCGCGAGCCCACGCTGGCGGCAACCTCCTCCTTCACTGAGGATTCGGTGGTCTTCGGAGGCAGGAACAACCTCAAGGAGGCAGTGGACAATGTGGTCAACATCTACCATCCCGATGTGCTGGCCATAAACACTACCTGCTC
>JAJRAT010000052.1 GCA_028682845.1 Methanothrix sp.
GGAAGAGTGCCTGAAGGCCGGAATGGACGATTACGTCTCAAAGCCGGTGCGAATCGAGCAGCTCCAGGCAGCCCTGCAAAACAGCCGCAAGGAGAAACGGGGTGATGATCAACTGCAAAGGCTAGTTTGATGCTGCGGATGATAGTGATTAAATCAAAATAAAATTATCAATTTAATAAAATTGTTAATTAAATAAAATTGTTAATTAAATAAAATTGTTAATTAAATAAAATTGTTAATTAAATAAAATTGTTAATTAAATAAAATTATACTAAAAATTGATGTTACGTCAAAAAAAGTATTATGTTCATAATATAATAAAAAATAAAATTAATAATTTTTTTATCAAACCACCAGATGCCGCAGCTCCCAGAGCAGTTTGGGGTTGAGCCGGAAGAGCACGCGCAGCATTCCGCGCAGATCCATCTTGGAGATGTCTTCCTTTTTCAGGGACCCGAGGAGCTGGTTTAAGTCATTATCCGACAGCTTCACGAAGAACTCCTTAAAGTCGTAGCTGCGAGCGAGCAACTTGCCGATGTCCTCCCGCCAGCGGTCCTCGTAATCCTTGAGGCCCGTTTTGCTCACGTTGCCTGCGGCCAATGCCGTCGCTGCCACCTCGCCCGCGATGATGCCTGCCTGCATGGCGTTCAAGATGCCGCCGCCCGTGAGCGGGTCGCTCTGCCGGGCAGCGTCGCCCACCAGCATGACGCCGTCCGCCGTGGTGCATTCGATGGGCCCGGTGCAGGGGTCGCCGCCCACTACCATCTCCAGGACTCTTCCGTTGGGATAGTGAGTCCTCATGAATGATCGCAGCAGCCGCAAAGGCTCGCCCGGCTTTGACCGAGAGCCCAGGACTCCCAGGCCCACGTTGGCCAGCTTCTCGCCCTTGGGGAAGGCCCAGGCGTACCCGGAAGGCGCGACTGTATTTCCCAGGAAAAATTCGCTGTATTCATTATCAATGGACGGATCATGCACCAGGAACTGGGCACACGTCCCGATATCCTTGAGCCTCAGGGTGGTATCGATGCCCGCCCAGCGCCCCACCTTTGACTCCACTCCGTCGGCTCCGATGACGATGGGTGCCTCGATCTCCAGGCTCTCGCCCCCACGCATGACGGAAACGCCGTGAGGCACACCGTCTTTCTTGAGCAGTCCGAGGGCGCGCGTCTTGACCATGACCTTTGCACCGGCCTCGGCAGCCTGCATGGCCAGGGCGCGGTCGAAGACCTTTCTCTCCAGGACATAGCCCACCTCGGCTCCGGCCTTGTCCTCGGACATGACGATGCAGGCCCCGTCCGGGGCATAGATCCTGGCACCCTTCAACTCCGCTGCTATCCATTCAGGCTCAGGCTTGACCATCTGGCACAAAATTCTCTTGCCCACGCCCTCGGCGCAGCGCACCGGCTCGCCGATCTCCTGGCGCTTTTCCAGCAATACGACCTTCAGGCCCGCCTGTGCCGCCGCCTTTGCGGCCATCGATCCGCCCGGTCCCGCGCCCACGACTACCACATCGCACTTGGTGCTCATGCCTTGACCTCCAGGGCTCCCACGGGGCATATCCTGGTGCAGATGCCGCACTCCTTGCAGTCCGCCGCGACTTCGATCATGGTCTCCGCCAGCTCCAGGGCACATGCCGGGCAAACTCCGACGCAGGCACCGCAGTAGCAGCACTTGTATCTATTGATGGTAAGCAGGAAAATCACGTCCGTTTAGACCTGTGAATTGCACGAGAATAATAATCCTTGCTCGTGACCACTCCCGCCCACGGCTACAGCCACGGGGAAAGCGGATGCGATTTTTCCCAACCGACAAAATAAAAAAAGTACTAAAAAGACATCTTCACGTATCCTTTGCAGCCCGGCGTCATACTACCAGATGCCGCAGCTCCCAGAGCAATTTTGGATTGAGCCGGAAGAGCACGCGGAGCATTCCGCGCAGATCCATCTTGGAGATGTCTTCCTTCTTCAGGGACCCGAGGAGCTGGTTCAGGTCATCGTCCGTCATCTTCACGAAAAATTCCTTGAACTCGTAGCTTCTGGTCAGATGCTTGCCGATGTCCTCCCGCCAGCGGTCCTCGTACTCCTTGAGGCCGGCTTTGCTCACATCGCCTGCGGTCAGTGCCTTGGACGCCACTTCTCCTGCCATGATGCCCGCCTGCATGGCAGACAGGATGCCCCCGCCGGTGAGGGGATCGGTCTGGCGGGCCGCGTCGCCCACCAGCATCACACCGTCTGAAGTCGTGGATTCTATCTGCCCGGCGCAGGGGTCTCCGCCCACTACCATCTCCAGCACCTTGCCGTTTGGATAGCGCGCCTTCACGAAATCCTTCAGGAGCCTCGTCGCCTCGCCCGGCTTGGAGCGAGTGCCGAGGACCCCCAGGCCGACATTGGCCAGCTTCTCACCCTTGGGAAAGGCCCAGGCGTAGCCTGCCGGAGCGATGCTGTTGCCGAGGAAGAACTCGGTATATTCGTCATCGATCGTGTTGTCCTGCACCAGGAACTGAGCACAGGTCTCCATGTCCTTCAGCTTCAGTGCCGTATCGATGCCTGCCCAGCGGCCCACCTTGGACTCGACGCCGTCAGCTCCGATGACGATGGGAGCCTCGATTTGCAGCGGCTCGCCGACACGCATGGCGGAAACGCCGCAGGGCACACCGTCTTTTTTGAGCAGACCCAGGGCGCGGGTCTTGACCATGACCTTTGCACCGGCCTCGGCGGCCTGCATGGCCAGGGCGCGGTCGAAGACCTTTCTCTCCAGAACATATCCGACCTCGGACCCGCTCTTGTCCTCGGACATGACGATACTGGTCCCGTCCGGCGCATAGATCTTGGCCCCTTTGACCTCCGCCGCGATCCATTCCGGTTCCGGCTTAACCATCTCGCACAGCGCTCTTTTTCCCACGCCTTCCGCGCAGCGCACCGGGTCACCGATCTCCTGGCGTTTTTCGAGCAATACGACCTTTAGGCCCGCCTGCGCTGCGGTTTTTGCGGTCATGGAGCCACCCGGTCCCGCACCCACGACGACCAGGTCGCACTTCATGCTCATGCCTTGACCTCCAAGGCTCCTACGGGGCATATCTTGGTGCAGATGCCGCATTCCTTACAATCTGGTGAGACCTCTATGAAGGTCTCCACCAGCTCCAGGGCGCAGGTCGGGCAAACTCCGACACAAGCCCCGCAGTAGCAGCACTTGTATCTATTAACGGTAAGCAAAAGATCACATCCTCCTAAATAATCATGTGTGGGGAGATATAGCTGGACTCACATACTTATTTTATCACAGTTATCATTTTTAAATATATCGCTAATATTCAATCTGGAAATCCTCGTAGTCTTTGATCTCCAGCTCCGAGAACTCCATTCCGAGGACCATCGAACCGGCAGGGCCGCTCTTCATAAGCCGGAGCAGCTCTCCAACCGTTTTCCTCTCTCCTTCCAGCACCGCCTCCACTCCACCGCCGGGAATGTTTCGCACCCATCCCTTGATGCCGAGCTCCTTGGCCTTATCTCGGGTGAAGGCGCGATAGTTGACGCCTTGAACCCTGCCTGAGACGCGAACATGCACTGCTATCATCATCGCGCTCCGGTCACCAGGTCTTCCAGAGCTTTTCGCTGATCCTTGGCTTTGATAATGCCCGATGCCAGCAGCACGCCCTCTGAACCCAGATCAAGAGCCGATCTCAGGTCCTCGCCATGAGTTATTCCCGCGCCGCACAAACCTCCCACGCTCGGAGCAATCGTCTTCACCGCGACCACAGACCCGCGAATGACATCGGGATTGGCTTTGGAGACGGGAATTCCGCTGCCTATCAGTTCGGGGGGCTCGACTGCCACATAGTCGGGCTTCAGCGCCGCCGCCGCCTGGGTTGTCGCCACGTTGTTGGTGCAGACAATGGTTTTGAGGTCGAAGGATTTGCAGGCCGTGATGGCGGCATCGATGTCGGCCAGCTTCAGCCGCCGCTCGGAGTGGTTGATGAGCGATCCGGAGGCACCTGCCGCCTTCAAGGATGCTGCGGTTATGTGGCCCGTGAAGCCTCCGTAGCCCA
>JAJRAT010000221.1 GCA_028682845.1 Methanothrix sp.
AGCGGATCGATCCAGTGAAGATCGACTGCCGGAAAGAGATGCTCCCCCGTCCAAATGATTGCCAGTCCTGCCATAACTCCGGCTGAAGTATAAACATCGGTGCGCAGATGCCATGCATCGGCCTGAAGTGCCACCGAGTCCGTCTCCCTGCCCACGCAAAAGAGCCTGTTCGAGACGAAGAGGTTGGCGGCAGATGATATCAACATGACCGCTACACCCCATGACGGGCTTTCCATAGGCTCCGGATTCAAGAGCTTTTTATATGCCTCGAAGATGATCCAGACCGCCGCTACGAAAATTAGCAGTGCCTCCACTGTGCCCGAGATATTTTCTGCCTTGTAGTGTCCGAAGGGATGATCTTCATCAGCAGGCTTGCCGGCGGTCTTCACGGCCAGCAGTGCAATCAGGGCGGCCAGCAGATCCACGCCGGAATGGATGGCCTCGGAGATGACTGAGACCGATCCGATCATCAGGCCCACGGCAAGCTTGAGAATAACCAGAACGGTGTTGGAAATAACCGATAATAGAGCTACGCTCGATTTCCGCTTATTGATGTCCGAATGGCGAGACTGCATTTTGGCACCAGAGATGAACGGATTTTGACTGACAGTCAGTCATCATGTTTGATATATAAATTTGATCCCGGAAGGAATGCCATCCAAGAATGGATAGGATCCAGGAAGAAACGCGATCCGGGACCAAATTGAAGATCAACAATTTTTTCCTAGAAGCGCCTTATCAAGAGGGCAACAGCAAGAATGCCGGCAATCGCTAAAATTCCTTCAAAGCCGGGCTGTTTCGCCGCCTGATTAACCTGGTTTTGCAGTTCCTCTTTCGCCTTCTGCTGCACCTGCTCCTGGAGCTGCTGTGCAGTTAGATTCAAATTCTGGTTAATCTTCCCCGCTGCCTCGCCCACTATCTCTTCCCTGGCGGCATTGAGGTCTTGAGTGAGATGCTCTTGGGTCAGATTGCCTTCCAGGGCATGCTGAACCGCTTTTTGCTGAAGCTGCGATCCTGCTGAATTCACTTGATCCTGAAGAGAACCGGCAACCGCATCGAGAGGATTTTGGGCCGATGCTGTCGAGATCAAGGCTATGAGAGTTGCTGCCAATAATATGCTCCAAGTCTTCATATCTCGTATCACCTATTTGTCGCAAATCGCGAGACTCTGAACTTAGCGGTTCCAACCTAAAAAGCTTGCGATGCAAAATTTTTGTGGATTCGTGAAAGCATTGGGCCAGGCATTAGGTTTGGCGTCAGCCAAAATTATGCAGGCGTCAGATTTTTTGCCGGGACGAGTTGGAGAGCATCTCATGATCTGCAGACTTGCGCTAATATCTATTGCGGTAATTTTGGCATTTGTCCTGAGTATAGCGGCCTCTCCAAACGAAGCGTCCGGAATCGTCACAAGAGTTGTTGATGGGGACACGTTTGATGTGCAAGGCTTCGGCCTGGTGAGCCTGGCGGGTGTGATGAGCCCGGAGATGGGAACCTACGCCGGTTCGTATGCCAGAGACTTCACGGATACGCATCTTCTCAATACTCAGGTCTTCCTGGACATCGATGAGAGCGCGGCTAAGAAAGATGACGGGTCTATTCCCTGCGTGGTGTATCTCTCAGGTCCTAACGGAAAGCCGAACCTGAATAAATGCTTCAATGAAATGATAGTCGATGCAGGTTACGCTGCGGCCCAATGAGACATATAAATTTTAAAATACACCATTTTTTATTCCGGCCTTTGGAGCTGCGCAAAATTTTGCTGCCAAGCATCATAGCATCCCAAAGTTAGATATCCTGCCACTTCCAAAAGCTGGAGTCATTCATGGAAATCAATCTGCCCTGCCGCCCGGGAAAGAAGGAGTGGATGTTATTTCTAACCGTCATCCTTGTCGTCCTGGCGTCTTACTTCATCTGGCCGCTGCTGGACGGCCTTGTTTTGGGGCTGGTCTTCGCCTACGTGGGCAGGCCGGTCAAGGATCTGTTCAAGAATAACCGGAAAGCAGGCTCTCTGGCAGCGACGATCTGCATCGTCATACCGCTCTCCGTGATCTTCGCTCTTGGTATCGTCGAGACGGTAAACCAGGTTAAATGGCTGGAGATGCATCAGCGAGACATCATCGCCACCAGCTACGGTTTCATGTCCCGCGTGCATATCCCTCAGGCCATATTCGATGAGATCTCGCGAGGCATGGCCAATCTGCTGGAGATCGGGCTGCACCTCTTGACCGGGCTGCCGGTCTTCGGCCTCGGCACAGCCCTGACGCTGGGGGTCATCAACTTCCTGATATCGCTTTGCGTCTGCTACTTCCTGCTGCTGGACGGGGCGCGGCTGAAAGATGCCGTGCTGGAATTCCTGAACATGGAAGACATGGAGTTTGAGAAGAAGTGCCTGGCCAGGATTGACGGCATCCTCTTCGGCATTTACACCGGCAGCATCTACACGGCCATCGCGGGCGGTCTGACATCAGTCGCCATCTTTTACGTCTTTGGGGTCCCGAGGCCCTTCGCCATGGCCAGCATCGTCTTCTTGGCCGGGATGGTTCCATTCCTGACCTGGCTCGTCTTCATTCCCACAGCTGTCGGCAGATACGTCGAAATCGGCCCGGTGGATGCTCTTCTCTTCTTCCTGGCGGCCTCGGTTCTGGTCCATGTGGCCGAGCTGGTCATCCGGCCTTACATCGTCTCCGCCAAGTCGTCGCTCCACCCGCTGCTGGTACTGCTCGCATTCCTGGGAGGCGGCCTTGTGGCCGGAATCAGCGGATTCTTCCTGGCCCCGGCCATGGTCGGAGTGGTAACAGGCATCTATCAGGTAGTGGCGGAAGAGCGAAAAGAGGAGCAAGTGAAAAGGGCAAAAATCGCCACTGGAAGCACAAACGCGACCAAGGGAGTGCAGGAGACGGGCTGATCGCCGTCAAAGATTCATTTTCAATATGACCCATTTTCAATATTTTCGAATCACTATTAACGATACTCGAATCGAGCATGATCTTGATCATAGAATTTCTGGGCATCGATTCTTGAATCTCAAACGCTAATCACGAATCTCAAACGAGATCATGAATCACCGGGCATCGAATCTTGCGTCGCTATGACATAATTCGGTTCAACGCAAATATGCTGGCCATGATAATCGCCATTCCCAGAATCTGCTCTGCCATCAGATCCTCTTGCAGCACGACGTAGCCCGCCACGACGGTGATCACGGGTATCAGATTCAGGAAGGCGGCGGAGATTGTCGCTCCCAGACTCTTTACGGCGCGAACGTAGAAGACGTAGGCCAATGCAGAGCAGAAGACGCCCAGGAATACGAGGTGGGCCAGAACGGCTGGGGAGATGTCCGAATGCGCGGGCCATCTTTCGACTTCAGGGATGACGAAGGGCACGAAGAGAAATATGCTGGCCGCAGACTGGTAGAAGATCAGGGCGATGCTGGGATAGGATTTGTCGAGTTTTTTATTTATGGAAGTGTAGGCCACCCAGCAGATCATGCCCCCGATCATGAGGAGGTTGCCGATGAATCTGGCCGAGGAGAGGTCCAGCCGACCGTTGACGCTCACCACCAGCCACACGCCGATCATGGAAACGAGGAGGCATAAAACCATCTTGGCGTTCACTTTCTGCCGGAAGAATAGAGCCTCGCTGACAAGGGTTGCAATGGGCAGGGCTGCGACGATCATGGAGGCGTTGGAGGCGGTAGTGTATTGCAGGCCGCTGTTCTCCAGGACCGAGTAAAGGACGATGCCGAAGAAGCCGGAAGAACAGATGACGGCAAGATCCCTTCGCGTGATCGCGGGCAGAGCGCGGGTGTAAGCGATCAGGGGAATCAGGGTAACGGCTGCGATGAACTGGCGGAGAAAGGCGATCGTCACCGGCGGAATCTCGGCCAGGATCACTTTCGTGCTGATGAAGGACAGGCCCCAGCAAAGCGACGCGAGGACCATCAGCAGCAGTGCCAGATAATGCTCTCTTCTTTGCCCGTCGATTCTCTTCACGTGATGCCTCGTCCCGAACCTGTGATACTGAACCTTTGGCGGATGG
>JAJRAT010000084.1 GCA_028682845.1 Methanothrix sp.
GAGCACCGAACACGGGACTTGAGGTATATCCTTGAGGCCCAGGGTGGTTTAGTCAGCCCGCCAGACGCGACACGACTTTTTGCGTAGTCGCAAGCCACGGCCTTCAGGCCGTGGTAGTTGACTTTATGAGGCAGAAAGATAACTCAGATTTTGAGTCGATGGTTTGGAGCTGGGAGTGCCGAGAAATTTGCTGGAGAAGAATTTTAAACATGGTCGTAGCCTTCTGATTCGTCTTGATCACGGCTCGGATATGATAGCAGAAATGACAGAAATCGCCAGGAGCTTGGAGATCGTGACGGGCGTCTTTAACGCCATCGGTGCACTTAGCAGCGCCGAGCTTGGCTATTACGATCAGGTCAAAAACGAGTACGACAAGATCGCGGTCGAAGAGCCCGCGGAACTGGTCTCATGTTCCGGGAACATATCCGTCAGGGACGGCCAGCCGTTTGTGCATGCACATGTCGTCCTGGCTGATCGGGGTGGCAAGATTTTGGGCGGCCACCTCATGAAGGGCTGCGTCTTTGCGGCCGAGGTTTGTTTGCAGGAACTCTTGGGCAGTCCTCTGGTACGAGTGCACGATCCGACGACGGGCTTGAAGCTTTGGGGTGAAGAGTGAAGAACTCCGAGTACTTCGAGCTGCTGCAAAGCGGTCTGACGGATGCGATGACGGTAGCACAGGCGGCTCGTTCCCAGGGTAAGGACCCGACCACCGAAGTGGAGATACCCCTGGCCGTCGACCTAGCGGAGCGGGTTGAGAAGCTGATCGGCATTCCCGGCATTGCTGTGCGCATTCGAGAGCTGGAAGAGAAGGGATTGAGCCGAGAAGAGGCGGCTCTTGCCATCGGTCTCGACTTCGCGGAAGGGCGCTTGGGCACTGGTGCCACCAAGATCGAATCCGTGGAAAATGCCATCCGCACGTCCGTTGCCATTCTCACGGAAGGCGTGGTGGCCGCCCCCATCGAGGGCATCGCTCGCGTGGACCTGGGAAAGAACGATGACGGGACGGAATACCTCAAGGTTTACTATGCCGGTCCCATCCGTTCTGCAGGCGGAACGGCCCAGGCGCTCTCGGTTCTGGTGGCCGACTACGTGCGCCGCGCCGTGGGGATCGCTCCCTGGAAACCCCGCCCGGAAGAGGTGGAGCGCTACGTGGAGGAGATCGGCGTCTACAAGCGCGTGGCGGGCTTGCAGTATTCGCCCTCGGACGACGAGATCAGGACCATTGTGCGCAACTGCCCCATCTGCATCGACGGCGAACCGACCGAGGAGGAAGAGGTCTCAGGATACCGGGATCTGCCCAGGATTGAGACCAACCGCGTGCGCGGCGGCATTGCCCTGGTATCCGCAGAAGGAATCGCGCTCAAGCGTCCCAAGTTGAAGAAGCACGTCACGAAACTCGGCATCACCGGCTGGGAGTGGCTGGACTCGCTTGCCGCTGGCAAGAAAGATGGCGGCAGCGACACTACGCCAAAGTTCCTGCGCGACCTCATCGCCGGGAGGCCGGTCTTCTCCCATCCCTCCAGGCCGGGGGGCTTCCGGCTGCGCTACGGCAGAGCAAGGAACACCGGCCTTGCCGCGGCGGGCTTCAACCCGGCCAGCATGCTTCTACTGGGCGAGTTCATGGCTCCGGGAACGCAGGTCAAGGTGGAGCAACCGGGAAAAGCCGCAGCCGTGGCTCCCGTCAGCTCCATCGAGGGCCCGACGGTTCGGCTCCTGAACGGCGACGTGGTCCGATTCGATCGCGCCGACGAGATCCTGGATTGGATGCCGATCACCTGCAAAGACCCGCGGACCATCAACATCGCCCTGAAGGCTCACATCTTCAAGATCATCGACCTGGGCGAGATCCTCATCAGCTACGGCGAGTTTCTGGAGAACAACAAGCCGCTGGCCACCGCGTCCTACACCTTCGAGTGGTGGGCATGCGAGCTGATAAAGGCCGGCGGCGACCCGAAGGGATTGGAGAAGATCGGAGGCGAGGAGGCCATCGCGCTTTCTAAAAAATACAATGTTCCTCTTCATTCTGCTCACACTTATCTCTGGCATGACCTGACGCCGGAGGAATTCGAGAGCCTGGCCGCGATCGTATCCTCAGAGGGCATTCTTGATTCGGGAAGGCTATTCCTCCCATTGGCCGCCAAGGACCCGCTGGAGACATTGCTGGTGCTGCATAAAGTCCGGGAGGGCAAGATCATAATCGAAGATCCCCTTCCGCTGCTGCTTTGCCTGGGCATAGAAGTGCAGGAAGGGCAGGAGCACAGTCTGAAGAAGACCTGGGACAAGATGGAAGGATCGGCCCTTGAGGCTGCAAACAGGCTTTCCGGGATTACCGTGCGGGCGAGAGCGCCCACGCGCATCGGCGCACGCATGGGACGGCCCGAGAAGTCCGATAAAAGACTGATGCGGCCTCCACCCCACGTTCTCTTCCCCACGGGCGATGAAGGCGGCAAATCAAGATCGATCATCGAGGCTGCCAAGCACGCTACAGGGAACGTCTCGGGAATGGTCAATGTAGAAATCGAGCGGCGCGTCTGTAGGAGCTGCGGCAAAGAGGGCTTTGCCTTCCGGTGCGCTTGCGGCGGCCTGACGGACAAGAAAAGGGTCTGCCCCAAGTGCAACATCCCGGCTCCCGAGAAGTGCCCCAAGTGCGGAGAGAAGACGACCGCAGTCTCCGCCATGAATATTGACATCCACAAACTCTACCATCAGGCGCTGGAAAACCTGGGCGAGCGCGAGCCCGATTCGCTAAAGGGCGTCATGGGCCTCTCCTCCCGCGACAAAACCCCCGAGCCTATCGAAAAAGGAATTTTGCGCGCCAAGCACGGCATAAACATCTTCAAAGACGGCACGGTGAGGTACGACCTGACCGATCTGCCGCTCACTCATTTCCGACCGGATGAGATCGGCACCAGTCCGGAGAAGCTGCGAGAGCTTGGCTGCACCCACGACATGCACGGCGAGCCGCTGGAGAGGCCGGACCAGGTCTGCGAGCTGCGCGTGCAGGATATAATTTTGGCCACGGATGCCGGAGTGTACATGGTCAAGGTAGCTCAGTTCATAGACGAGCTTCTGGTCAAGTTCTACGGCCTGAAGCCGTTCTACAATGCCGAAACTCCCGCTGACCTCATCGGCACGCTGATGGTGGGTCTCGCGCCGCACACATCGGCAGGCGTGCTCTGCCGGCTCATCGGCTACAGCGGAGCGTCGGCGGGCTTCGGCCATCCCTTCTTCCATGCCGCCAAGAGGCGCAACTGCGACGGAGACGAGGACTGCGTCATGCTGCTCATGGACGCGCTCCTCAACTTCTCCATGTCCTATCTCCCGGAGAAGCGCGGCGGCAAGATGGATGCCTGCCTGGTCATGACCACCATCCTCAATCCGGCAGAGGTGGACAAGGAGGCGCACAACCTTGATCTGACCCACGTCTACCCGCTGGAGTTTTACGAGGCCACACTGACGAATGCCAGCCCCAAGGATATGGAATCGAGGTTCGATCTAGTCTCCAAGAGGCTGGGCACCGATGCTCAGTACGAGGGCTTCGACTTCAGCCACGATACCGACAACATCGCCGCCGGTCCCAAGAACAGTGCCTACAAGACCCTGGAAACCATGATCGACAAGATGGATGCCCAGTTGGAACTGGCGCGCATGATCCGGGCCGTGGACGAGCAGGATGTGGCGGAGCGCGTCATCAACTCTCACTTCCTGCCGGATCTGATCGGCAATCTGCATGCTTTCTCCAAGCAAAAGGTGAGGTGCGTGAAGTGCGGGGCCAAGTTCAGACGCCCGCCATTGAAAGAGAGCTGCCCCAAATGCGGCGGTCGGCTGATCCTGACGGTGCACGAGGGGAGCGTTCGCAAGTACCTGGAGGTTTCGATAAAGGTGGCCGAGGAGTACAACGTGAGCAGCTACACCAAGCAGCGGCTGCAGCTTCTGAAGATCGAGATAGAATCGCTCTTCAAGAACGACAAGGCCAAGCAGACGGGGCTGGCGGACTTCATGTGAGCGGTATCTTACTTGGCAGACAAATC
>JAJRAT010000106.1 GCA_028682845.1 Methanothrix sp.
ATTTTGATTTAACCAATTTTGATTTAACCAATTTTGATTTAACCAATTTTGATTTAACCAATTTTGATTTAACCAATTTTGATTTAACCAATTCTTGCCGCTAACATCTGCAAAACAGAGAAATAGATCAAATAGTTGTGCATCGACCCTGGTGCAGAACTTGCTCAACCGGCTGTCTAATCGTCTTCGCAGGTGATGATGACGCCGGGATTTTCGCAGGCTCGCTGACCATCCTGTGCCAGTTCTCGCGCTCCCAGAGGTTTTGCGATCTGTCCTCTTCGCTTAGGAATTGGCGCAGGCGCATTGTCAGGACATCCCAGTTTATCTGGTGGGCGTCGAAGTCCGGCCCGTCCACGCAGGCAAAGCGGGTCTTGCCGTCCACTTCCACACGGCAGGCCCCGCACATTCCTGTTCCGTCGACCATGATGGGCGTCAGGCTGGCGACTGTCTTGACGGTGAAGGGCAAAGTCGCCTGGGATGAGACCATCATCATGAAGGGGCAGCCATGCAGGAAGACTCGATCCACCTTTCGGCCCGAGCCGAGGATTTTGCCCAGGTAATCGTTGGCCCAGCCGCCGTTACTGCAGCCTGCGGCCACAATCAGCTCGTCGCTTGATTGCTGCAATTCGTTTTCCCAGAATATGAAGTCCGGACCCCTGCCTTCTACAACGGTTATGACGTGATTTCCCGCTTCCTTGAGGGCCTTGATCAGGGGCATGGTGGGCCCCACGCCAAAGCAGCCGCAGGCGCAGACGACCGTGCCGAAGTTCTCAATCTCCGTGGGCTTTCCCAGAGGGCCGGCGAGGTTGGCAACACCGTCGCCTTCCCGGAGCAGAGAGAGCTTGATGGTGCCGGTTCCCAGAACATAAAAAACAATGTCCACCGTTCCCACCGACGCGTCCCATCCGGCCAGGCCCATCGGTATGCGCTCGGCGCTCTCATCCGATCGGATGATAACGAACTGGCCGGGCCTCGCGCTCCTGGCAACCTCCGGGGCGCGAAATCTCATGCGGACAATATTGGGAACAAGCGTTTCATTCAAAACGATCTGGTACATCAGGAACCACCTCTCTCTTTGGCCTTGACTTTGCCCAGTCTGACGGCACAGACCTTCAGCTCCGGAATCTTTGCCACGGGATCAAGAGCGGGATTTGTGAGGACGTTGGTCGGCGTCTCGGCAAAGTGGAAGGTCATGAAGATCACGCCCTTCGGCGACTTTTCCGTCAGCTTCGCCCTGGCGCAGACACGTCCCCTGCGGCTGGAAACCTCCACACGATCTCCGTCGCTGATGCCAAGGCCGTTTGCGTCCGCCGGATTGACCTCCACCAGTTCCTCATGGCGAAGATGCTCGATGTCATGCACCTTGCGAGTCATGGTGCCCGTGTGGTAATGGCAAAGGGTTCTGCCGGTTGTAAGGATTAAAGGATAATCCGCATCGGGAAGCTCCATCGAAGGCCGATAGTGCAGCACGCTGAACTTGCCCCGCCCGCGCGTGAATTTCTCTTTGTGCAGATACGGCGTGCCGGGATGATCCGATGTGGGGCAGGGCCACTGCAATCCGCCTTCATCCAGCCGCCCGTAGCTCATGCCGCCATAGCTGGGAGCAAGACGGGCGATCTCGTCCATGATCTCCGATGGATGGGAATAGGAGAATTGATCCTTGCAGCCCATGCGCTCTGCCAGCTGGCAAATGATACTCCAGTCGGGGCGCGAACCGCCCACGGGCCGGAGGGCCGCTCGAATCCTTTGCACCCTGCGCTCGGTGTTGGTGAATGTCCCATCCTTCTCCAGGCTTGTGGCCGCGGGCAGGACCACATCGGCCAGGCTCGCCGTTTCGGTGAGAAATATGTCCTGCACCACCAGGAAATCCAATTTTTGCAGCGCCTCGACCACATGCGTGCAGTCAGGGTCGCTGAGGGCGGGATTCTCGCCCATGATGAATGCGGCTTTCACCTGGCCGGAATGGCAGGCCTCCATGATCTCCACTAGCGTCAGGCCGGGCCTGTCCGGCAGGCGCGCCGCGCCCCAGGCATCCTCGAACTTTTTGCGCAGTGCAGCATCTGTTACCGCCTGATAGCCGGGCAGGACGTTGGGCAGTGCGCCCATATCGCAGGAGCCCTGCACGTTGTTCTGGCCGCGCAGGGGATTGATGCCGGAGGACGGCTTGCCGATATTGCCGGTCATCATAGCCAGGTTGGCCAGAGCCAGGACGTTGTCCACGCCGTGAGTGTGCTGGGTGATGCCCATAGAATAAACGATGGATGATGGTTTGCAGGCGGCATAAAGCCGGGCGGCTTCTTGTATCAGACAAGGATCGACGCCCACGGCTTGCAAGGCAGCCGAGTGCTGCCTTGCAAAATCCTGCGAAAGTTCCCGCAAGGATGATGCAAACTCATCGAATCCCTCGCAGCGATCTCGCACAAAGTCCTGATCCGCCAAACCTTCTTCCAGAATGCTGCGGCACATCTCCAGAATGAGCGGAACATCAGTGCCGGGCTGGTGGCGAAGCCAGATATCGGCATCTTTGCATAGATCAATCCAGCGGGGATTGGCCACGATGATCTTGGCACCCTTCCGTTTGGCCTCTTTTATCTTCAGGGCGATGACCGGATGCTGCTCGGTGGTGTTCGATCCGATGACGAAGATGCAGCCTGCATCGGCCAGCTCGGAGATGGAGTTGGTCATGGCCCCGCTGCCGAAAGCCTGGGCGAGGCCGGTCACAGTGGATGCGTGGCAGAGCCTGGCGCAGTGATCGATATTGTTCGTCTCCATTACCAGTCGGGTGAACTTCTGGGCCAGATAGTTCTCCTCGTTGGTGCATTTGGCTGAGGACAGAAAAGCAAATTTATCTCCCTTGATTGCGGATAGCTTTTCTGCAACAAGGGAGAGCGCCTCATTCCAGGTGGCCGCCGCAAGCTTGCCGCTCTTTCGGATGAGCGGCGTCTTGAGGCGCGTTGGGCTCTCCACATAGTCCAGGCCGAAGCGGCCCTTCACGCAGAGCTGGCCGTTGTTGGTGCTGTTGCCCCTCTTGCCCCTGATGCGAACAATGTGCTCATCCTGAACTCCGATATCCATCCGGCAGCCCACGCCGCAGTAGGGACAGACGGTCGTGGTGCATTTCTCGGGCCTCTGCCACTTCTCCGACCTGGCATAGAGTGCTCCGGTGGGGCAGGCATCCACGCAGGCTCCGCAGAACCTGCAATCCGATTCTTGCAGCGATTCCGGCCCGATCCAGTGCTTTTGATGATAATTGGGAATGGCAGAGAGGACACCGACGCCGCGAACCTCCGAGCAGACGCGAACGCAGCGGCCACAAAGGATGCAGAGGTTGTAGTCCCGGTCAAAGAACGGCTCCCTCAGAACGGGCAGATTCTTGTAGGAGACGGGGAAGCGAATCCTGTCCAGGCTGACGTACTCCACCGCTCGCTGCAGCTCGCATTCGCCGTTTTTCGGGCAGAACTTGCAGCCGACGACCGCCGGCATCTTTCTCATGCACTCTCGCAAGGATATGCACTCTTTCTTCCGCTCGCAAAACAGGCAGCTTGTGGGGTGATTGGTCAGGGCGAGCAGCATCTCCAGAACGTGCCTGCGCATCTCTTGCAGCTCCTCTGTTTTGGTCTGAATTTGCATTCCCTCTTCCGCAGGAGTGGTGCAGGCGCAGGGAAAGACCTCTTTTCCGGAGATGGAGACGATGCAAAGTTTGCACGATCCGATCGGCAAGAGATCGGGATGGTGGCACAATGACGGCAGATAAACGCCAGCCTTTTGAGCGGCCTCGAGGATAGTAGACCCTTTGGGAACCCTGATCGGATGGTCGTCAATTGTCAAGCAAATTTCGTTCATGATAGCCTCGGGGTGCAGGGGTAGCGGAGACCTATGACATCAGTCATAGGAGGAGCGTACCCCGCTGTTGCAGCATACAGATAACTATTTATCCATTGAAGACTACCTTCAATTAAATGCTTCAAACCTTGATGGTAAAACTCGATCC
>JAJRAT010000088.1 GCA_028682845.1 Methanothrix sp.
ACAGCGCATCCGGGCCGTTCACCGTTCAGTGGTGGCCGGGAGAGAACTATGGTGCGCCGGCCTGTAGCTGGACCCAGGACGGGATGGTGGCCAGAGGCGGACGAATCCTGACCTGCACCTATGAAGGGTATCCGAGCTGGTACGCCAAAATCAATACAAAAGTCGTCGCTGACCCGGCGGGCGCAGTTGCAGAGAGCGATGAGAGCAACAATGTCTACAAGAAGACCATCAGCGTGAACCGTCCGTAAGCATCAACGGTCTATGCCTCAGTGGGGATGGAGGAAGCAGATCCTCTATCACGGCTGAGGCATTCGAGCTTTTTTTATGCCATGAAGTGCAACTGGACAGCGGCAAGTGGGGAAACTTTTGATGATCACAAATGGCATTGCACGAAAAGAACCGATCGGATTTGCATCCTGCCTTTTTGTACTATTGGTTTTGCTGAGCGTATCAAGTACCGGAGAGGAGACCAAGACCGCATATACGCGAGACGGAATAAACTTCGTGAGCAAAGAGAGGATGGAAGAGAACATAAGATACGAATCCGCGAAACCTGGAGATTACAGAGAGGTTCAGGTTCCGCTGACAACGATTGTTGTGAATGCGTCCGTGATACCTCAACTTGCTGCAAACGACGCCAGTGAAGAAGAGCCGACCGAGGAGAGCGGGCCATCCAATTCCAGTCAAAACGCGGCTGCATCTTTACCGGAGAAGAGCGGAAGATACCCGTTCGCTTCTATCGGTATCGGACTGCTGATTGCGGGCGGCGTGATCGTGTTTGTTGCATCGGGTATTCGAGGACGGGGCGGGCGGTGAAATGGACCAAAACGAAAATGGGATGAATGCGATGCGTTTCCCAGCGGCACTCTGTCTTTATTCAGACCAAATCACATCTTTTTTCACAGATTCTGTCCCTGAAGTAGGGGCTCAAGAATCCGGATGTGTTAAGATCCACTTCTCTTCCGATGATTTGAGCCTAAACTCACCATCGCTTAGGCAAAGGAAAGACGGAAATATGGTTAATATTATCGTTTTTCTTTCGCAAAACAATGTGCCCATTGCGCACCACCAATCGCCATGCAACAGTGCCTTGTGCCTATAAAATGAGGAGCTTAGGATATAGACAGCGGATTATGATGCCTGCAGCAAAAATTAGCTATATTATTCACGTCAATAGGTATGCGAGCCATGTCTATTTACTGCAATGATGATATGTGTGCGCTAAGACTATAGCATTTCCTGACACCTATCTCAGAGTGTATGCTTTTTTCTCCTGCGAATATTATGTTTCAGCTCTTTGGCCTTGACCAGGGCTTCATAGGCTTCCTGCGTGTGACCCCGCAACCTGAGAGCATTGCTCTTATTGTACCATGCATCGGGATCTTGTGGGTTGATCTCAATGGCTTTGTCTAATGCCTCAATAGCATCCTCCAATTTGCCTAGAATTCCTAGGGCAGCACCCATATTGAGCCATGCATCGGGATCTTTTGGATTTAGCTCTATCGCCTTGGAGTATGCCTTAATTGCATCCTCTGGTTTGCCCAGCCCAACAAGAGCAACACCTTTGTTGTGCCATGCATCTGCGGAGTCCGGTTTAATATCAATAGCATTATCTAATGCGTTAATAGCATCCTCAAACTTGCCTAGCTTTACAAGAGCGTTGCCTTTGTTGAGCCATGCATCTTTAAATTGTGGATTGATCTCAATAGCCTTATCAAATGCTTTGATCGCATTCTCCAATTTGCCTAGAATATCGAGAGCATAGCCTTTTTTGTACCACACATCGGAATGTCGAGGATTTATCTTGATTGCCTTATCATATGCTTTAATAGCATCATTGTACTTACCCTTGGCCAGGAGAGCATCTCCCGTTGCTCTCCAGTCACGCTTTTTTGCATCGGGGGTCTCCAGAACGCTCATGCAACGAATTATGTGCACTGGAAGAATTTAACTCTTGTTTCGGGTCACGATAAATTTACCAACTGCAAGGCCTGCTCCGGTCGGCACGCCTGGGCGGGTCCACACGCGCGTGCGCGCGGCGATCGGTACTAGGCAGCCTCTCAGCCAGGGCGACCCCAGGCACATGGCCGCCGAAATCAAAGCCGGGCCGATCCTGATCGCTCCGGCGTTATCGCCATCACTGGCGGAGTGCTGGCGTTCATTGCAGCCTCATCCTTCTCACCCATGCAGAAAATATCTTAATTCTTGCATTGGTCATCGATTAAGCCCACTATCAAACTCTGAAGCGTTCACGATTGACGTATAGATCAAGGGATATAGAAAACAATAACGATCAAATCAGAAATAAGATCGGCAAATTCCTAGCAGGTTCAACTAATGAAAAAAATTATAATTTAATAATATTTTATTGATAATATTATAATTACTCACAAATTGGCGCATCTCTAACCGCAATAATCCTCATTCCCCTTCCACCCGCTTCTTCCTCTCCCCCGCCTCTTTCGCCGCGTCCGCTTTGCCAAGAACGCGGGCCACAGTTTCGATTGCTTCCAGATACCGCACCATCTGGTCCAGCCAATTGATCAGATCGCCCTGGTAGGCATACATCCCGTATCTGTCGCTGAAGTAATCGATGATCTCCTCCGGGCTCTTGCCGTCCGCTCTCAGCTCCAGGATGCGCAACGAGATGTTCTTTTGCGGGCAGCCGCAGTATGGTGCTTCCTTGCAGGTGCAGCGCAAGAAATCCCGCGAGAAGTCCATACAGTATCTCTGAATCTTGTTTTCCAGCTCCCTCAGGTCCGAACTGCTCAGCAAGTCCAAAAAAGAGCCGTGCAGCACCCTCTGCGAGATCTGCATATGCAATTTCGTGGAGATGCGCTCGGCAAACTTGAGGTAAAGGGCCTCAAAGCTCTCCAACTCCACGGCCACCTCCAGCGGCGACTTGCCCTTTCCGAGCATCCTGGCAATGGTCGCCACCTCATCGACGCTGAGGAAATGTGCTGCAGCCGCCTCGCCGAGGCTTGTCGGCACGATGCCCTTGACAAGACCCGCTTTTTCCAAAGACTTGAGCGAGCTGTCCAGGTCATCCAGGCCCACGGTGAGATCGTGCAGCTTCTCCAGCTCTGAACGATTGCGCGCTGCCACGGCATTGGCCAGAACCTCTTCCAACTGCTGCGCCTCCTCGAACTCCGGAGCCACATCCTCCATCTGACCGTGCAGCAGGGCCAGGGCCATCTCGTCTTCCGACTCGCCCTTTCCCGACGAAAAGCGGCGTCCCGGCTCGGCCAGGATGTAGACCAGGCCCAGGTCATGATAGCCCGGCCTTCCGGCGCGGCCCAGCATCTGGTTGAACTCGTGCACATTCAGCCACTCGATGCCCATTGCCAGGGACTCGAAGACCACCTGCGAGGCAGGGAAGTCAACGCCTGCTGCAAGGGCTGCCGTGGTTACGACGGTGTGAACCTTGCCCTGGCCGAAGAGCTCCTCGATCCGCTTTCGCTCCGGATACTGCAGACCGGCATGGTAGGCGGCGGCTCCGGGGATGGCATCGGCCAGATTGTAGCAGTTCTTGCGAGAGTTGGTGAAGATGATGGTCTGGCCCCGGTAGCCGGTGCTGGACGTCAGGCTCTGGGCATCTTTGGAGAGCTGGCGCAGCAGCTTGCGCTTTTCCGGCCCACTGGAAAATATCAGATGCCGCTCGATGGGCACTGGACGCACCTCGTATTCGACGAGCGTCGCTCCCAGCCGCTTGGCAAGGGCCGCCGGGTTTCCCACGGTGGCGGAGAGAAAGATAAACTGCGCCTGCGGGGCCGCCATTCGCAGGCGTGCGATCATGCCCGCCAGCCGGTGGCCGCGGTCCGCATCCTCCAGCATGTGCACCTCGTCGATGACGACTGTTCCCACCTTGCCGAGCGACTTTTTGGTGCGTATCACCTGGTCGATGCCCTCGTAGGTTCCGGCGATGATGTCGGCATTCAGGCTCTGGGGAATCTTGCGGCCCTTCCCCAGTCGAATGCGG
>JAJRAT010000140.1 GCA_028682845.1 Methanothrix sp.
GAAGCGCGCTCCATTGCTGAGGTGCTGGGCCGAGACCCAAGCATCACCGAATTGTTCTGCTATGATGCCATGTGGTCCGAGCACTGCTCCTACAAGAGCAGCCGCGCCACACTCAAGGAGTTCATGCCCACCGACGGCCCCAACGTGGTTATGGGCCCGGTGGAGGACTCCGGAATCGTCGCCATCGACGACAAGTGGTGCGTCGTCATCTCCCACGAGAGCCACAACCACCCCAGCCAAATCCTGCCCAACGAAGGGGCGGCAACCGGCATCGGCGGCATCGTCCGCGACGTGAACTGCATGGGCGCGACCGTGGTCGCCACAGCCGACCCGCTGCGTTTCGGCGATCCGTATGGACCGAAGGCCAACAAGGTGCGCTGGGTCGCGGAAGGCGTGGTGGACGGAATCTGGCAGTACGGCAACGCTCTCGGCGTGCCCAACATGGCCGGAGATATCGTATTCAACGAGAGCTTCGACGACAACTGCCTGGTGAACGTCGTGTCGCTGGGCATCGTCCGCCGCGACCAGATCATCCGCTCGCGCGCACCCCCCGCCGCAGGCGAGGGTGGCTACGACGTGATCCTCATCGGCAAACCGACAGACTCCAGCGGCCTTGGCGGCGTTACCTTCGCTTCCGAAGCCCTGCGAGAGGAGGACGAGGAGACCAACCGCGGCGCGGTGCAAATCCCCGATCCCTTCCTGAAAAACGTGCTCTTCAAAGCCAACGACGACCTCTTCCGGCTCGTCCGCGAAGAGGGAATCGAGATCGGCTTCAAGGACCTGGGCGGCGGCGGCTTTACCTGCGCCACATCCGAGATAGGAGCCGCGGGCGGCTTTGGCATGGAGATCAACCTGGACGATCTGCACAAAGCTGCAGACTTCCCGCCCGAGGTCCTCAGCATCGCCGAGACCCAGGAGCGCTTCCTGATCGTCTCGCCTCCGGAGCTGCGCGAAAGAATTCTAAAAATCTATAACGAGGACTGGGACCTTCCCAACGTCTACGAGGGTGCAAGAGCCAGCGTCGTGGGCAAGATCAATACCGGCGACCGATTCACTGTCAGCCACAAGGGCGAGATCGTCTGCGATGTGCCCATCCAGCACCTCACCGGCGGCATCAGATACCAGCGTGAGGAGAAGGCCCGCGTCATCGAGCTGACCGAGCCCGAGTTCGCAGAGCCCGCGGACTACAGCGAGGTCCTGCAAAAGATCCTCAAGTCGCCCAACATCGCTTCCCGCGAGCATGTCTACAGATACTACGACACGGAAGTCATGGGAAATACAGTCATCCGGCCAGGCGAGGCCGATGCCGGTCTGATTGCTCCCGTGCGCGGCGAGAAATTCGGCGTGGCGCTGGCCGTGGACTCCAATCCATTCTACGGCAGAATCAGCCCCTACTGGGGAGGAGCCACAGCCGTCGCCGAGGCCATGCGCAACGTCGCCGCCATCGGCGCTGTGCCTTCTACCGTCACCGATTGCCTGAACTACGGAAACCCTGAGAAGCCCGAGGCATTCTGGGAGTTCCGGGAAGGCGTCAAGGGCCTTTCCCAGGCCTGCAAAGACCTGTGGCTTAAGGGCCACATGGGCCAGCCAGTCCCCATCGTCTCCGGAAATGTGAGCTTCTACAACGAATCGCCGCAGGGATCGGTGGACCCATCCCCGGTCATCGCCTGCGTCGGCATCATCAAGGACATCGGCAAAGCCGTCACCCAGGAGCTGAAGGCCGCAGGAGACAGGCTCTTCCTCATCGGCCCGAGGTTCGATGAACTGGGCGGCTCGGAGTACTACAAGACCATTTTCAACGTCACCGGAGCAAACGTGCCCATCGTCCGCTTCGACCTGGAGCGGAACATGATCTATGCGGTCATCGATGCCATAGATGAAGGTCTCCTGGCGGCGGCCCACGACATCTCCAACGGCGGCCTGGCGGCCACCGTATCCGAGATGGCTTTAACCAGGCCCGCCAAGCTCGGCTTTGAAATCGACCTCGACAAAGCCCTGAGCGCAGATGCGGCAGCAAGCATGAGAACGGACAAGATCATGTTCTCCG
Organism: Methanothrix sp.; assembly: GCA_028682845.1. Classification (GTDB taxonomy): domain Archaea; phylum Halobacteriota; class Methanosarcinia; order Methanotrichales; family Methanotrichaceae; genus Methanothrix. Next base: position 2,048 of record JAJRAT010000140.1, read on the forward strand.
AGTCCTCCGGCTTCGTGCTGGAGGCAAAGCCCGGAAAGGAGGAGCGGCTGCTTGAGATCTTGAGAGGCTACAGTCTTGAGCCGATGGAGATAGGAATCGTAACAAAGAAACGAAGGATTGTCATGAAGAGAGCGAGCGAGACCGTTGCCGACATCGACCTGGATGAGGCGAGGGCTGCTTGGACCGGCGGCCTTGCGGAGGCGATGAGATGAAGATAGCAGTTATGCAGTTCCCCGGAACGAACTGCGAGCATGAGACCCTTGTGGCGGTAAAGGCTGTGGGAATGGACGGAGAGATCTTCCGCTGGAACCGATCGGAAGGAGAGCTATCCGGCTTCGACGGATTCTTTATTCCCGGTGGCTTCTCCTACCAGGACCGCATCCGCGCCGGAGTCATCGCTTCCAAGGAGCCTGTCATGCAGGCTCTGCTGGAGGAAGCTGCCAAGGGCAAGCCCATCGTCGGCATCTGCAACGGCTTCCAGATCCTGGTCGAGTCCGGCCTCCTGCCGGGCACGGGCAAGATCGATATGGCCCTGGCCCAGAACGTGATGATCTCCAAGGGAAAGATCGTGCGCCGCGGCTACTATTGCGACTGGGTCAATCTGCGCCACGATGCGCCCTCCAAAAGGTGCAGCGGCTCATTCATCATGGAGCAGGGCAGCCTTCTCAAGATCCCCATCGCCCATGGCGAGGGAAATCTGGTTACGGCAACGCCAAAGCTAATCGAACGGCTCAACGACCAGGATCAGGTTGTCTTCCGCTACTGCGACAAGAACGGGCGCGTCATAAACGAGTTCCCGGTGAACGTGAACGGCAGCACCCAGAGCATCGCCGCCATCTGCAACCCGGAAGGAAACGTCCTCGGCATGATGCCCCACCCGGAGCGGTCGTTCTTCGCCTGGCAGCTTCCCTCTTTCGATCCGCGCAAGCAGCGGCCTGATGCGGCGGGGCCGGGAAGGCGCATCTTTGAGTCTGTCAAGCGCTATATCGAGGTGAGCGCATGAGCCAAAAGATCAATCTGCGCGTCTGGCTGAAGATCCCGGACGCTGAAGCTGCCACCGTGAAGAATACCCTGGCTCGCAGGCTCGGCTATGCCGATGTGCTAAACGACGTCAAGAAGGAGCGACTCTTCAGCATCGAGGTCGATTCCGGAGATGCCGAGGAAATGGCCAAGAGCTTCGCTAAGGAACTCGTAAACGAGAACAAGGAGAGCTGCAAGGTTCTTATCGATGAGTTGAATTTTGAAGAGGGCTATGTTCCCGTAAAGGTCTCCCTGAAGATCGAGGACGGCGAGGCTATCTCCACACGGGAACGGCTGAGAAGCCGCCTTGGCTTCACCAATGTTGTGGATGTCAAGAAGGCCACCATCTGGAAGCTGTACCTGGGCGGCATGGACCCGGAGCTGCGGGCCAAGAAGATCGCCGAGGAGCTGCTCATCAACCCGCACAAGGATACCTACGAGGTAATTAGCAGAATGGTATAAGGCAATATAGCGTTCCAAAAACGGCTGGAGGCTTTCGCAAGCCTTCCGCCGCTATTGCTTTTATTCTTGCTATTCTTGCTTTTTTCTTATCCAATTTTGGCTCATTTTCTCGTTTTATTTCCCGTTTTTTACATTCGCATTCTGTCACTCATGGATTATCCCAATATCGAGCGACAATCAGCAATAATCAAGCCATAAACCGCAATCGGTCGGTTTTTAGAATTCATGATTCTGCAGGATATTTAAATTATGATGTGGAGATTACTTATAAAAATATGCTAAGAGGTTTGAGATGATGATTGGCGTATGTCCAGGCTGCGGGAAGCCTTTCCGAATCGAGCAGGCGAAAGGCGGCGAAGGATGGGTTTATTGCGAGGATGTATGCATCAGCCCGGCTGATATGCACACCGGAGAACGGA
>JAJRAT010000058.1 GCA_028682845.1 Methanothrix sp.
GTGATCTTTTCTGGAAAATCTTTTGATATGGGAACGGCATTCAGATTTGATGCAATCCGGCGTAGCTTGGATTATTTGAAGATCAATAGACCAATTCGAGGCTCAATTTGAAGATTATAATATTGGTGCAATATCGGGTGGCGTAATCAGATGAGCGATTTAGATTTACAGAGATCGGTTGAGGCTTTGTTGAGCCGGCTAGGGCCGTTGCAGCAGGGCGAGTTTTCGGACAAGATCTACAAAGTCTCCGTTTATGCGCAGTCCGTGGCAAAGAGCTGGCAGATATTTCGCACTGCCTTAAGCACGATCGAATCAAAAGCGGTCGAAGATCCAGAGCAGCAACGCCAGGATGTGCAGGCGAGGGCAAAGAGCTTTGACCTGTCCACAAAAAACTCATTGCGCTTCATGCGCATCAACCTCGATGCAGTCATGGTCCAGGCGCTGGAGTTGGTTGTTTGGCGGCCAAAGAATCCCACCAAAACGGATGAGGCAAAGAAGGCAGCGGCGCTGAAAAAGACCTTTGATCGCCTCGAAGATCCGGCAAAAGCGATGCTTGAGCATTATCGCGGCAGCTCGGACCCCTTGAACAAGTATCTGGTGGCGGGACCCTGGGGTCATGATTACCTGCGCAAGAGATCGGTCAACCTTGAAGATTATGATCGAGAGCTGTGCGAGATGCTTGGGTGCCAGGAGACGCCTGCAGGAAAGATTGTGCTCGGCTATGCTGCGCTGGGCCGGGCAGTCGAGGATTTGGAGCGTTTGATTCTTGCAAGCTTGCAGAAGGAAAAAGACCGATGGAAGGTGCAAACTGCCAGGGGATAAAGCTGCCCGGCTTTCTATTGTCCAGGAAGCGTCCCAACAAGCAGTTCCAGCACTGCTGCACATAGACCGCACGGAGGTCGAAGCGCGACGTTTGGCTGATGCGCTCGGGCTGGTTGGCCTGGCCTCGCCGGGCTGTTAGCTCCGGGTGGCTGGATTCCGGTTTTGGGCTTTATATGCAAAGTCCGACATCGCATGGACATGTTCATACAGTTGATTGAAATATTTCAATGTGCAGATCAGGAAGATCGGAGATCGCTAAATGAGAAAAATAATAATCAGTGAGCCGACGGATGACGGCTGCATGATCCAATTCAGAAAGGCTGTCAAAGAGGACATACCAAACCTGATCAAGTTATTCAGGGAAACGATCTTGGAAGTCTACGGTCAGATCTTGCCTGGTGAGGTTTTAAAGCCCTGGGTCGAAGGTGATAGGCTTAGCGGGGATGTCAACGCATTATGGCAATACATGATTGTGGCTGAAAAGGCGGGCGAGATTGTGGCGGCTGCTGCGAGATATGAAGCCCTGATAGCCCTTATTTGGGTCCATCCGGCCTACCATCGAAAAGGCATTGGAAGCGCTCTGCTGGATATTGTCGAGACAGAGCTGATGGAATCAGGATACGAGAAGGCAAAGCTGGAATGTTTTAGCGATAATGACCGTGCTATGGGATTTTACCGAGACAAAGGCTGGGAGGACCTCAGCGAAGAGATGGACAAAGAGGCAGGGGCCTTAAAGACGGTAATGATAAAGGCATTGAAGAAGGATGGCAGGTAGTGCGTCGATCGGGGCTATATCCTGGAGTCGATGCTGCTTATGCGGCGCGGATTCATGCCACGAATCCGGTCTAGCAGAATCACCTTCTATCAGGCAGGCTGACCGGGCCTCGGTTGCAGGCAGCTTCGGCGGCTGCCGAATGTCCGTTCATCGGCACTCGCACGGTCGTTCGCGCTTGCCTGGTGGCCGCTCGTGGGGCCAGTCGGCAAATCATCCACCTTTCGCTATTCACTTTGGTCCTGACGATCTTCATCCTGGTGATAAGGATGCTCCAGCTCCGAGAAGGCTCGCACCAAAACCTCGTTGATGGTCGGATGTATCACCTGCGACTTAATCACCGGCATGAGATCCTGATACTCGGTATTCATGAGATAAACCACCTGCTGCACCAATTCCGCAGCCATAGGTCCCGCTGCCGATGCCCCAAGGATGCGGCCCGTCTCTTCTTCCAGCACGACCTTAACAAATCCGTGCTCCTCGGCCATTGCCACGCCCATTGCCACATCCAGATACCTGGCCCGGCCCACCAGAATCTTCAAGCCTGCGCCGGCGGCGTCCGCCTCGGTCATTCCCACTCCTGCAACCTGAGGATGGGTGAAGACGGCATGGGGAACCGCATGAAAGTCCACTGCCTCTCGATCCTCTGGGGTTTTTGCCCGCAGCAGGTTATGGGAAACCACCTCAGACTCGTAGTTGGCCGTGTGCCGGAACATGTGTTTGCCGATGGCGTCTCCCAGAGCCCAGATACCGCTCTTGCTCGTTTCCAAATACTCATTTACCTTTATCCAGCCATGCTCATCGGTCTCCACGCCCGACCTCTCCGGGCGCAGCAGATCCGAGTTCGATCTGCGTCCGGCAGCCAGCAAGATCTCATCCGCTTCAAACCGGCTGATCTTCCCGTCTTCCAGGCTTTTGGCAGTGACGACCTTCTTTTCACCATTCCGCTCGACCTTGATCGCTTCGTGGCTGGTGATCAGCCGCAAATATCGAGAGAGAACGCCTTTTACGATTCTGCAGATCTCCGGGTCCTCATGGCCAAGAACGCGAGAACCCCCGCCGATGATGATCACGCTGCAACCGACGGCTGAGAAGAAGTGCCCGAACTCGCAGCCGATAAAGCCCGCTCCGATGATGATCAGGCTTTTCGGCAGCTCATTAAGCTCAAGCAGCGAGACGTTATCAAGAAAGCCGGTCTCCTGCAGACCGGGAATGATCGGCACAAGGGATCTGGCACCGCTGGCGATGACGATCTTGGGGGCGGTGATGGTTCTGTCGCCTACCTTCAGGGTATAGTCGCCGGTGAACTGCGCCCTCTCGGGAAAGTAAGTCAGATTCTCTTTGCCCGTCAGTGCTTTTTCGAGGTTCGTGCGCGTCTTCTCTCTGACGCTCCGCATCCGGTCCATGATCCTGTGAAAATCCACGTCGTCAATCCCGGCGCGCACTCCCACCGTCCCAGCATCCTGAATGGCTCTGATGACATCTGCCGGATAAATGAGCATTTTTGAGGGAACGCAGCCGCTGTTCAGACATGTGCCGCCTGCCGGTCCCTGATCCACCAGCGCCACGACAAGGCCCGCGTGCCCGGCCTGGGAGGCTACGTGCGCTCCTGCGCCCGAACCGATGACAATGAGATCGAATTTGTCTATATTATCCATAGTACCACTCGTCTTGTCTTCACGGATTTTAATTATCCAATATTAATGATGCCACCATAATTTAGAGCATTCGGGCCGAAATCCCATTCTTTAAAAAATTCCAAACCAATCTGTAACTTGACTGTAGAGTCCTGAAAGTATTTCGCACCTGCTCCGATTTCATTTCGTGTGAATAATTCATATTTCCACTCATAGTCCAAACAACCTGTGGCCAATGGCAAAATACATCTCCAGGCGCATCTTTCGTCTGAATGCCTGTTCCGGTGTTTCGAGATGCTCAAACTCCAGGCTACCATGCGGTCTGTTGTTGTACCATTCCTTAAACTCCTCAAATGAAGAAAAGGCTAATCGATGCCTCTGATATTCACCAAACCATCGTTCTAGCTTTCCATTTGTCTGAGGATGCTTAACCCTTGCCAGGATTGGTTTTATGCCATGTCGCTCGATGTGTTTCTTGAATTCACTATCCCATTTGCCGTCTTCACGAACGCGATTGGCACCGAATTCAGCACCGTGATCCAAGATAAGTTCTCGCATGGGGCAGAGCCACCAGTATCTTTCAACCAGTTCATCCACTACTAATTTGCTGTTCTCGGTATTGATATTCTTGAACTCCCCGCCGGCAAGGATCATCCTGGATGCATCATCGATGATGACGCAAACCTTGAGATCCGACCAACCTGATTCA
>JAJRAT010000142.1 GCA_028682845.1 Methanothrix sp.
GCGGACAAATATGCAGCCTGGCTGGCATGCACTCCGGGCCAGTGCATCAACATCTTCTGCGACTACGAGACCTTCGGCGAGCACCAGTGGGCGGATACGGGCATCTTCGAATTTTTGCGCCGACTGCCCGGAGAGATGCTGCGCTACGAGAATCTGAGATTCGCCACACCGGGCGAGATCGCCGGGAAGATCGCCCCGAAAGAGGAATTGTCCGTGGTGGATTATGTCTCCTGGGCGGATCTGGAGAGGAACACGAGCTGCTGGCTTGGCAACGGTCTGCAACATGCCTGCTTCCTCTACCAGAAGAGGCTGGAAGCCCCGGTCAAAGAGAGCGGGGACGGCGACCTGCTCAAGATCTGGCGAACTTTTGGGCTCTCCGACCATCTTTACTACATTTTCACCCACGGCGGAGGACCGGGCGAGGTGCACAGCTACTTCAGTCCCTACGGCATTCCTTACGACGCCGCCGTGACCTACTTCAGCGTGCTGTGCGACCTTCACTTCAGGCTCAAAAAGCAAATTCGCCTGGCTGATTCGCCCTTCCGGTTTGCCGTCGGCAAAGATCGGTTTACGGGCAGCGTCGCCTGGAGTTTGGCGGGGCTGAAGAGCGCAATTGAGGGTGCTGATATTGACTCTCTGGAATACCACAGCCAAAATGGCGACATGACTTCCTGGGCAGAGACGAGCCTTGGCGACGAGTCGCTGGCAAAAAGGCTAAGCGAGCTGCAGGATAGCCGGGGCGAGCGGCTGCGGACGGAATTGCTGACGGCGGTTGATGCGGCCTTAAAAGGGGACCGCAAATGACGGATGAATCCATCCGGCCACAAATTCTCTCCCCGCAAAGCTACATAGAAGGAGCGAGCCGGGAGTGGCTGGTGGCCAACGGGATCGGAGGATATGCTTCCGCCACAGCCGTCGGCAGCAACACCCGGTCCTACCACGGCCTTCTCGTGGCCGCCCTGCAGCCGCCCGTGGACCGCTGGCTGTGGCTCTCGTCGCTGGATGAGGAGGTGGGCGGCGTCTCGCTGGCCAACCATCAATATCCGGGCACGATCCACCCGCAGGGCTTCCGGCATCTTTTGCAGTTTCGGCTCGATCCGTTCCCCCGTTTCGTTTACGGCGTGGGCGACTGCCGAATCGAAAAGACGGTATTCATGATTCATGGCCAGAACACCACTGTCATTTGCTACTCCATCCGCGGCGGCCGGGGATCGATGCGCATCGTGCCGCTGCTGCACAGCCGCAGCTTCCATTCCGCCTCCGGCCTGCCCAAGATCGATCAGGAGCCGCGTGAAAAAGGGACGCTGCTTCATTCCAGCCGAAAGGCGGGCGATCTCGCTCTGCTGTCCGATGCAGCCAATTTTGTCCCGCAAGAGACCGTTTATTACAACTTCGAGTACGAGGAGGAGCGCCGACGGGGCCTGGCCTGGACGGAAAACCTCTTTGCGCCGGGATTCTTCCATTTGGATATCTCGGGAGACGTCTCCTTTGGCATTGCTGCGTCGATCGACCGAAAATCCATGCCGAATGCCTCAGTAGAGCTGAAAAAGGCAAATGAGCGTCTGGATGCCCTGCATTCGCCCCACCCCTGTCTTGCGGCTGCTGCAGACTCGTTTGTGGTCAAGAGGGGCGAGGGATCGAGCATCATCGCCGGATACCACTGGTTCGACGACTGGGGTCGGGACACCATGATCTCGATTCCCGGACTGCTGCTGGCCACAGGGCGCTTTGCCGAGGCAAAAGCCGTCTTGGAGTCCTTTGCTGCGGTCATGAAAGGCGGCGTGCTCCCGAACGACCTCGGAGCCAATTCTTACAATACGGTGGACGCATCTTTATGGTTCGTCCGGGCAGTTTTCAGCTACTACGACACATCTCGGGATCTGAATGCACTGGCGGGATTGTGGCCGAGCCTTCTGCAGGTGGTGGCGCGCTATTCCCGCCGGGAAAAGGACTTCGGCATGGATGAGGATGGGCTCATCAGCTCCGGGCCTGCACTGACATGGATGGACGCGCGAGTGGACGGGCGGCCTGTAACCTCGCGGGAGGGAAAGTGCTGCGAGATCAATGCCCTCTGGTATTGCGCCTTGAGAAATATGCAGCATCTGGCCGAAGCTTTGGGCGAGCCCTGGGACCCGTCATTAGCCGAGAGGGTCAAGAGGAGTTATCCGCGCTTCTGGAACGGCGACGAGAAATGCCTCTTCGACGTGATCGATCCCGCTGATCCGTCCATTCGGCCCAACCAGATCATAGCCGCAGCAGTCCCGGATCTGCTGCCCATCTCGATGAGGCGGAGCATCCTTGAAACCGTCACTCGCGATCTTCTCACGCCCTTCGGCCTTCGCACCCTTTCCCCCCGCGATCCGCGCTACGTGGGACGATACGAGGGCGGGCCGGGTCAGCGAGACGGCGCGTACCATCAGGGCACTGTCTGGCCCTGGTTGATGGGGCCCTACGTGGACACTCTGCTTTCAGTGAACAGCTTCTCCCAGGAGAGTCGCAGTCAGGCAAGGGCGGCCTTGCGACCCCTTCTGGAGCCAAACACTGGAGGGCTTGGAACCATCGCCGAGGTATTCGACGGCGACGAGCCCCGGCGACCGGGCGGGTGCGTCTCTCAGGCCTGGTCGGTAGCCGAGGTGCTGAGGGCCTGGACAAAGACGAAATGAAGAACTCCTGCAAAACATCTTAATATTTTGAACAATTTTACATTGGTATCCAATCAAGCAAATTTACAGAAGATCACGGCTTTTGAGAATGATCGAACTCTGACGGTAAGATATGAAAGATAATGCCGAGCATTTGCGAGACGACAGCCGATCAAGTCTCTTTCAGCTTATTTCCAGCCAAGCGCGCGATATCATTTTGCTGATGCACAGAGACGGCGGCATAATTGAGGCCAACGAAGCGGCAGTTGCGGCCTACGGCTATTCGCGCCAGGAACTCGCAGGCATGAATATTTCACAGTTGCGCTCTCCCTGCACCCTTGATGTGATGCCGGAGCAGATGATGAAAGCCGATGAAAGCGGCATCCTATTTGAGACGCTCCACAAGCGCAAAGACGGTAGCCCATTTCCCGTGGAAGTCAGCTCGCGCGGAACCACAATCGATGGCAAACGAATGCTTTTGAGCATCATACGCGATATAACTGAGCGTGAGCAGGGTCGCAAAGCATTGCATGAGAGTGAGAAGCGCTATCAAGAAGTGTTCGACAATACCACTGATTGCATCTTTCTAATTGATGTTACGGCAGAAGGCCGTTTCAAGTATTCCAGTTTCAACAAGGCGGTAGAGAGAGATTTCGCTATTGCCTTGAATAATGCGGCAGGCAAGTATATCGAGGATGTAATCCCCGCGAGCGCCGCAAAAGTTGTAACCGCTAACCTTCGCTGCAGCCTTGAGACAGGAACGACTCTCATATTCGAAGAAGAGTTCTCCGTGCCTGGCGGGATTCGCAGCTTTTTTACAGTGCAGGTCCCCGTGAGAGATGCATGGGGACGCATTCACAGGATCATCTGCATCGCCCATAACATGACAGAGAGAAAGCATGCCGAAGAGCGGCTGCGAAAGGTCAACCGAAGCCTGGTTGCTCTCAGCAGGTGCAATGAAGCGCTTATTCACGCTGCAAACGAAGCAGAGCTTCTCTTGGATATTTGCCGGATAATTGTAGAGACCGGCGAATACCAAATGGCCTGGGTGGGCTATGCCGAACAAGATGCCGAGAAGACCGTAAAGCCGGCGGCCTGCTGGGGAAAAGATGATGGTTATCTCGACTCCGTAAAGATTACCTGGGACGAGAGCGAGACCGGTTGCGGCCCGTCCGGCTGTGCCATTCGCTCCGGCAAGCCGTCCATCTGCCGAAACACCATGGCTGCCGCCTCTTTCCGTCCTTGGAGGATTCATGCCGCCAGTAGGGGCTTCAACTCTTCAATTGCC
>JAJRAT010000048.1 GCA_028682845.1 Methanothrix sp.
GCTTCTTGCAGATCGTACTTGAGAAGCTCTTTGACAAAAAGGTGGGCAATTACCTCGGTATCCGAGGATGAATAGAATATATCTCCCGCCTGCTCGAGCTGCTCTCGAAGCTGGCTGGAATTCACCAAATTGCCGTTATGCGCTACCGCAATAGCGCCATCCTTGTACTTTACGAGAAAAGGCTGAGTATTCTCGATGCACGACCGGCCCGTAGTCGGATATCTGACATGACCTATGCCTACCGGCCCGCGCAGAATGTCAATCTGAGCATCTTTGAAGACCTCAGCGACAAGTCCCATACCCCTGTGGGTACGAATGGACTTGCCGTCGTGCACGGATATGCCGGCTGCCTCTTGTCCCCGATGTTGCAGGGCGTAGAGGGCGTAGTAAATGAATTTAGCTACGTTATTGCCCGTCTCATTGAAGGAAATACCGACAACGCCGCAGGCATCGTGCAACTTAGCGACCTCTAGTAATCCGCCTTTCTCATCCACTTATAGCTTCTTAGCTTCGAAGAATGGCCAAATCCGCATTTGACGCAAACCTTTCTCTTGAAATTGAACGAGATACTGCCACAGCGTCTGCATCTAATATGCGATTTCTTGTGGCGTCTGCCCATAGAAGGAGTACCTTTCATCTAAAGCACCTCAAGGTGAAATATATACAACATTATCTCCTCGCACGATTACCGTTCCAATCTTGCGTGCGACCGCCCCTTCTGCCACTTCTTCAGTTTTGTCGAGCACTAGGTTCATGTGGATATCATAACCCTGCAGCTCTCCCCTGAATACCCTTCCATCCTTTAGCTTAACGATGACGGGGCCATTCAGTGATTCATTCAGAATATCAAGCGGTCTCTGACCCATTAAACCTCTCTCCAGCGATGATAACCGCAAAAGGCTTCGAACTTCAGACTTGCTCGTTGCATATTTAAACCTATCGGGATACCAGGATAGCATGAAGATAAAATCCAGGCACCATCTCAAGGGAAGCGATGCCAGGAAGGTAACCGCTAGCCTTGAACCGTTCCTTGATAATTCATCTCCCTTGAAAAAGGCATCCTTGGAGATGGCCGTCACAGACGAGGGTGCTAGCCTCATCTTCGTGAATGGCCGTCCTTTGATAATGATTGTGGAAGATCAGCCCTTCTTTACCGTGCTCGGTGCCATTGAACTCAAGCCCGTCAAAAGGCTGGTGACCGTAGATGCAGGCGCGGTGCGCTTCGTCGTGAATGGGGCGGACATCATGAATCCGGGAATCGTCTCCGCCGATCCGGAGATTGCCGCCGGGGACCTGGTAGTAATAGTGGAAGAGAGATACAAAAAGCCCCTGGCCATCGGCAGAGCGATGATACCGGGACCCGAGATGAAGGGCGAAGGAAAAGCAGTGAAGTCGCTGCATCACGTGGGCGACCTGATCTGGAAAGGGCTGGAGGGGTGAAAATGGAAGAGATCGGCGAATTGATCGGTAAGGGTTTCGGCACCTGGAAGAGCAACCTCAACCTCTGCCTGCCCTTTATTCTCAGTTTCTTCGTCTCGATTCTGGTTATGATACCCGTGCTGGTAGCCTTTGCCCTAACGTTTCTGCCCCTGGCGAGCATGGATCTCAATGCCACGACGGCAGAGAATGCTGCAGAGATGCAAAAGCTCATCAACCAGACGCAGGCATCCCTGGAAAATCTGCAAACGGGTCAGATGGCGCAGATCGCGCTCTTCTTTGTGGTGCTGGTGGTGCTCATGTCTTTGGTGAGCGCCTTTTTCACCGCCGGAGCGATCGGCATGGCCAGGAGCGCCCTGGACAGGGGCAAGACCGACCTTGGAGACATGTGGTCTGCAGGAAGGGAGAACTTCATGAATATGTTCCTGGCCACGATCCTGATGGGGCTGTTGACAATGGCTGGCCTGGTATTTCTCATACCGGGAATTGCGCTGCTCCCCCAGCCGCTCGAAGCCGAGCCGCAGGCCGTTGGAGCGCTGCTGATAGGAATATTGCTGCTCATCCTCTATGCTCTGGCGCTCTCGTTGCTGCTGGCGACAACTCCCTACGCCCTGGTTGTGGAAAAACTTGGAGCAGTAAATGCCGTTAAGGCCAGCATCGACTTCTTCCGATACAACAAGTTCGATGTCCTGATCCTCTGGCTGGTGGTGTTGGCCATTTCCATGAGCCTGCAAATGATAAGCGGCTCGCTCTCCGCCGGCGAAGGCATGAGCCGTCAGCCTTTGTCGATAATCACGGGACTTGTCAACATCCTGGTCCTGGCCCCGCTATCCAACATCTGGTGGACAAGGCTTTATATGAACAGAAAGGGACTGTTAAAGGTCGATGATGTGAGGGATCCATGGTAAACTTTGAAAATTTAAATTACACTGAGATGATAATCCGTTTCCGGCAACTCAAGCCTATGCAGCAGGCGGCAATTGTCGGCGTGATCTTCTTCGTAATTAACACGCTTTATTATATTTTGCTCATGAAACTCGGGCCGGTTGAATCGGCCAGCATGGCTATTTATTCCGCCATCATTTTCATGGTAGTATATTATTTCACATCCGTCTTTGTGATGAAGAAAAGCGTGCAGATAGCAAACCAGTCAAAGGGTCCCAAGAAGGGCTTGAGAAATAAGTAGACTAACGAGTAGGCTTATTTGCTGCGGCCCCTTCCGATCAAACTTTTCCAACCAACCTTTTTTCGGCTGCTCGTCCCCGGCTGCACGTTTTCAGTCTCTCACATCTGCCACGGGTATTCTATCTGTTCTCCCCACATTTGCCGCCTCCTTGCAAGCGCTGCCTTTGGCTGCGGGCCAAAGTATAAGTCGGACTCCGCCATAATTTGTTCCCTGAAGGGTTGAATTGAAATGGAACTGAAAGCAGTAAAGATGAATATTCCCGAGGGAGCGAACCTGGTTTTGGGGCAGAGCCACTTTATTAAGACGGCGGAGGACATCTTCGAGGTCATGGCAGGCCATGCACCGGGAGCCAAGGTTGGCCTGGCCTTCTCCGAGGCCAGCGGCGACTGCCTGGTTCGCCTGGAGGGAAACGATGCCGATCTAATCGAAGCCGCCAAGCAAAACTCGCTCAATCTCGCCTGCGGCCATACTTTCGTCCTGCTCATGAAGGGCGCATTTCCCATAAATGTCTTGAACGCCATCAAGGAGATTCAAGAGGTCTGCGCCATCTTCTGCGCCACAGCCAATCCCCTGGAGGTCGTCGTGGCCGAGACGGACCTGGGGCGGGGCATCATGGGCGTCATCGACGGCTCTTCGCCCAAAGGCGTCGAGGACGCGGAGAAGGTCAAGGAGCGGCGGGCGCTGCTGAGGAGGTTTGGATATAAACTATGATCTGGCAGTGCTAAACGGTCGCGCGTTCACTCCGACGGGCCATAAGACCATCGACATCTGGATCAAAGACGGAAAGATCGCAGCTTTAGGCGGATCGCACCGGGCTGAAGAGACGATCAATGCCAAAGGGATGCTGATCCTGCCGGGAGTCATCGACGCCCATGTGCATTTTCGCGATCCAGGACCGACTCACAAAGAGGACTGGTCGAGCGGATCGCTGTCCGCTGCAGCGGGAGGCGTCACCACGGTCTTCGATCAGCCCAACACCGATCCGAGGACTGTGGATGCCGGGTCCTTCGAGCTGAAGCTGGAGCTGGCCCGCCATCGCTCCGTGGTCGATTTCTGCATCAATGGAGGCCCCAAAAATCCCGGAAGCATCGAGGAGCTGGTTTCTGCCGGAGCCGCAGCCATCGGCGAGGTCTTCACCTACGAGCACAGCGATCAGAGGCTACAGGAGATCCTGGCCGAGGTAAGAGAAGCGGGAGCGCTGCCGACCATTCACGCTGAAGACGGCCAGGTAATCCGGGAAAAGATGGCGCACCTTAAAAATATGCACGA
>JAJRAT010000029.1 GCA_028682845.1 Methanothrix sp.
GCGCCCAATTGTCTTCGGCTCGCTGGTCACGGCTCATCCAGTAGATGACGGGGCCGCTCTTCTGCTCGGCTTCGACCAGTCTCCTGACTCGTTTGGGATTTACTGACATGGTTCTCGACTGCGATTTGCCGATTCACGCTTCAAATCCGGCGAAAGAAATTCCCGCAAAAGAATTCATTTTTAATCATGAGCCAATTCACCGTCAAGGTATAAAAATATTTTCTGTGATATTTTTGGCGATATTTTTTGAGATATTTTCGGCAATATTTCAGCGGTCGCATATTTTTTGCAGTGGTTCGACCTGAACCGCCGCTGCATTAATTTCAAAGATCCGCTTTTCAAGCGTCGAGGGAAAGAATTAAGGTTCGCAGCTACATATTTCTGCACACAACAGACATTTCATCAATTGATTCATGAGGGACGGCAAAAAGATATGCAGTATTCCGAGGGCAGTTTGGGAAGGATCTTCGTCCTTAAGATGGAAGACGGCGAAGACCTGATCGAATCGCTGCAAAAATTCTTGCGGGAAAAGCAGATCGAGTCGTGCATGGCTCTCTTCATCGGAGCAGTGCGAGAAGGCCGCGCCGTGACCGGCCCGGAGCAGCCCGTGATCCCGCCCATTCCGCACTTTGTGAACTTCCAGGGCGGCTGGGAGACCTTCGGCATGGCCACAATCTATCCATCTGCAGACGGGCCGAAGCTGCACATCCACTCCGCCCTGGGACGGGGGCAGGAAGCACTGACCGGCTGCATCAGGGAGAAAGCGAGCGTTTATCTGACGGTGGAGATGGTGATCTTCGAGTTCTCAGGCTTGAAGGCGACACGAAAATGGGATGAAAAGGCAGAGCTGTTCCTGCTATCCCTGGAGAAGACGCTTTGATCAACAGAAAGATACTTTGATCAACAGAAGAAGCTTTGAATGGCTTTGATCAATGTTCAACAACTCAGGACTTATGAATAGATATCCATAAATATATCCCACCATATATCTATCTATGAACGAATTTCAGATTATTAAAATTTTAAATTAGATCAGACCAGTGATGATATGATCAAAAAAATCACGGTGGCGACGGACGGTTCGGATGCGAGCGATTTGGCCGCTCAGGCTGCAGTCGAAATCGCAAGCCGTTCCGGCGGCAGCATCGCTGCAGTTTATGTGGTAGATGTGACAAGGCTGGCCCGCCTGCCGGGCTACGCGTCCTTTCCGGGAATTAAAGACCAACTGCTCGCGCTTATGCAAAAGGAAGGCCGCGAGGCCACGGCGCGGATCGAAGACCTCGCCGTCAAAGCCGGTGTCCCATGCCAAAAGATCGTGGCCGAGGGAAATCCGAGCGAGGAGCTTTTGAAAATTGCAGTCGAGTCAAAAGCGGACCTTCTCATCATGGGAAGCGTGGGCAGAAGCGGCCTCAATCGATTCCTTTTGGGAAGCGTGGCCGAGAAAGTGGTTAGAAATTCAAGGGTTCCGGTTTTATTGGTTCGATGATTCGATAATCCGGAGACTGCCAACTTTTTGCCGGGCCAAACCAATTTTCCAAACCATTACTATTATCCTAATTGAATTATCTAAATCAATATTTTATTCAAATCTATATTTTGTCCGACTTAATATTTATCCAAACCAAATTTTATACCTGCGTTCACAGCCAAAATGGAGTGGGCCGAAGGGAGCCAACTCCCTTTCAGCTCACGCTCACCTTTGCTCCGGCCCCCGCCATCTGCTCGAAGAATCCCGGATAGGAAACGTCCACCGACTCAGCAGTGTCGATTTGCGTGCCACCGGCCACAAAGCCCGCTACCGTCAATGCCATGACGATTCTGTGGTCGTGGTAGCCGTGGACACTTGCACCGTGCAGCTTTCCACCCACGATCTCCAGTCCGTCCGGCCTCTCCCGGATGTCTGCGCCCATGCGGGCCAGCTCCACGGCCATAGCGTGCAGCCGGTCGGTCTCCTTGTGGCGCACGTGCTCGGCATTTACGACAGTTGTCTTTCCCCGCGCCACCGCGCCGAGGACGGCGATGGTCGGCACCAGATCGGGCGTCAGGCTGGCGTCCACCTCGATGCCCTCCAGTTCGCCGCCCTTGATCTTCAGGTCCCCTTTTTCCCTGTCCCAGGAGACTTTTGTGCCCATGCGACCAAGGATGTCGATGATTGCCGAGTCCCCCTGCCGGGAGGGCAGGATGCCTTTGACCGTCACTTCCGATCCCGTGATCGCCGCCGCAGCCAACGGGTAGGAGGCGGAGGAGAAGTCGCCCGGGATGGTGTAGCCCTTCAGGTCGAAGCTCTGGCCGCCCTGGACGAAGAACTCCTGCCTTTCCGCCTCCACCCGCACGCCTGCATCGGCCAGCATGTCCAGAGTGATCTCGGCGTAGGGCCGCGACTTCAGCTCGCCTTCGATCATTATCTTCGTGTCGCCTTTGGCCAGAGGCGCGGCGATGAGCAGAGCCGAGAGGAACTGAGAGCTGACGCCGCCGTTCAGCCACGTCGTGCCGCCGGAGATTTTGCCCCGAACCACCAGCGGCGCTTTGCCGTTGTTGCGGATGGAAAACGCGGTTGCGCCGAGATCGTTCAATGTGCCGAGCAGCGGCCCGTTTGGTCTGGTGCGAATGGAGGCGTCGCCCGTCAGCACCGCCCCGTCCGTCAGAGCGGCCACAGCGGCGCAAAAACGCATCGTAGTTCCGGAGTTCAGGACATTGATCACATCTTCCGGCGTCCGGGGCCGGTCGTTCACTCCCTGGATCTCGACCTTCTCGCCGACGGCGACTTTTGCGCCAAAAGCCTCGCTGGCGGAGATGGTGGCGCGGGTGTCTGCAGAGATGAGAGGCCGCAAAACAGTTCCGCCCGGCCCCAGAGCGGTGATCAAAATGGCGCGGTGCGTATAGCTCTTGGAGGGCGGGGCATAAACCTCGCCGGACAGGACGGAGCGCTCGACTGAGGCAATCATGGGCGGAATGATGATACCTGGAAGTATATGAACTGTGTGCTATGCTATGACTTGACATGCCAGGCCTGAGAAAAATAAACTTGCTGCCTTAGCGCTGTTTATAGCAATTGACGGGAAAATCCCCAGGCCAAAAACCTGGGAATTCCCGTCAACTTAATAAACTGGGAGAGAGAAGCCCCCACTCCTCTGCCCGTTTCGCCGTTAGTCTTACGGCATTCAACGTAGTACGACACAAGTCGAATATAAAGCTTGCGGCCACGCAGGGCGGCTCCCATCTTCCCTGAGCCGTGAACTTACAACAGAAAAAAAAAAGCAAGAAAAAAAAAACGTATCGAGGCGAAGACGCATCGAGGCGAAAGACACATCGAGGCGAAAGACGCATCGAGGTGAAGACGTATGGAAGAAATCATCTAATCCATACCGTCAGTTCCGACTTGACCTGAATGGTCTTGTACTCCAGCACATCCCCGGCTTTGTAGAATTTGCGGGATTCGTCTGCGGTCAGGGTTCCTGACTCCTCCAGGGTGAGGCTGGCGTCGATGATCCACATTCCTCCCCGGACAGGATTGACGGAGAACAGGCCGTCTTCACTGGTCATCCCCCTTTGAACTCTGGAGTCGCCCTGCTCATCCCAGGCCCAGTAGGATGCATAGTAGTTGGCTCTAACAGGCCGATTCAGATATTTCACACTGAACTCGATCTTCTCCGTCGCTTTTTCGTTGTACGGAGCCTTCTTGGGGAGGATCTCTAAGGGAAATCCCGCATCCCACGCGCTTACGGAGTCCGGAGCACCTTCATCGATCGCATCATCTTTTCCTGCATCTGCATGAATTATCACTTTGGCAAAGCTGCGGGTGAGAAACAGCCCGCTCTTTCCGCCGTGCCAGGATAGGTCATAAACTCCC